>URQR01000076.1 GCA_900550065.1 uncultured Eubacteriales bacterium
GGCCGATACCGAGAATTACGGCGGCAAAAATTGCAGATTTTGCGGCGGGTACGATTGTAAAAAACACGCTTCTCTCATGCGTTGCGCCGAGTGCGAGCGAACCCTCGTAATAGCTTTCGGGCACAGCGCGCAGAGCCGACTCGCTGACGCTGATAATCGTCGGCAGAATCATAATACCGAGCAGGATTGACGCCGTTAAAATACTATTACCGTCGCCGCCGAACAGCTCGCGCACAAGGGGAACCAGAATAATCATACCAAAAAAACCGTAAACGACGGAGGGGATACCGGCCAGCAGCTCTACGGCAGGCTTTAGCACACGGTAAAGCTTTTTTGGACAAAATTTTGCCATATAGACTGCCGAAAAGATACCAATTGGAACGCCGAACAAAAGCGCGCCCGCTGTAACGTAGATACTGCCTAAAATCATTGGGAAGATACCAAACGAGGGCGGAACATTCGTTGGGGACCAGTCTATGCCGAATAAAAAGTCGAATACGCCGATTTTGGCCATCGCCGGCAACCCGTTTGAAAATAAAAACCAGCAGATAAGCAATACCGCCAAAATAGAGGCCATTGCACAGACGAAAAAGACGCCATGCATTAGTTTTTCTTTAAATTTCACCATATTGTAAAATACACTCCTTTTCCTTTTTCCTATCTATATCGGGAAAGGGCTTGCCAATTGCAAACCCTTACCACGAAGAAAATAGGAAGATGTATGAAAAAGTTTGTTACTTTGCCACGCCGGACCACTCTGTTGTATCACCTGTATAGATGTTTTTAATCTGCTCACTTGTCAGATCGTCAATCGTGTTTTTCGGGTTTACGATGACTGCAATACCATCAAGTGCAATTGCCGTATCGGTCAGTTCGGCCTTTTCGCTGTCCTTGAGCGCGCGGCTTGCCATGCCGATATCAAAGTTACCGTCGATTGTACCCGTCATACCTGCCGTAGAATCATTTGTCTGGATTTCGATTTCCGCGCCTGTGTTGATTGCAAGGTATGCTTCTTTGAGCTTTTCCATGATAGGGGTTACAGAAGTGGAACCACCGACTACAATTTTACCTGTTGAGTTGTCAGAGGTAAAGCTTTCTGCATTGTCATTTATTTTGATGTAGCCGTCCGAGATGACCTCTTGGCCTTCTTTGCTTAAAATAAAGTTGATAAAGTCTTTCACGACGCCGCTGGGCTCACCTTTTGTCGCAATATTGAACGGTCGAGCTACTTTATATGTGCCGCTTTTCACATTTTCCGCAGTCGCAGCCGCGCCGTCTACCTTAAGCGCTTTTACAGAGTTACTGAGCGAACCGAGCGAAACATAGCCGATCGCATAGGGGTCGTTTGCTACATTTGTGAGCATAACGTCTGTCTTACTCGCGATGATTGCTTCCTTTGTTGTCATGTCCTTTTTATTCCCGCTTGCATCCTTCTGCTCCACGCCCATCAGCTCAATAAACGCGCCGCGCGTACCGGAGCCGTCCTCGCGCGATACAACATTGATTGTTTTTTCCGTGTCAAAGCTGCTCGCCGCGCTTGGGCTTGCGGAAGGATTCGTATTGCCGTCATTTCCGCAGGAGGTAAGCATCAGCGCCGCGCATACCGAAGCGGCAATTCCCATTACGATTTTTTTTGTCTTCATTTTTATTCCCTCTTTCTCTATTTTTTCTTTCCACGGGTATTAGTGTAATATTACTATGTAAAAACAAAAGCAAGGCTTTGTAAAATCTATGTAAAATCAAAAATAAATTTTACAATTCAATTTTTCTTGATAATAGGAAGTTTTTAGTGTATAATGAACTATAGTTTTAAAATTTTCAGGTATTTTTGCAAGAAAGGTTGAACACACAGATGAAATTAGGAATCGTAGGCTTGCCGAATGTCGGCAAATCAACTTTATTTAACGCAATAACACAGGCGGGCGCGGAGTCGGCTAACTATCCGTTTTGTACGATTGAGCCGAATGTTGGAATTGTAAGCGTCCCGGATGAGCGGCTTGACAAGCTTGCCGATATGTATCATCCGAAAAAGGTTACGCCCGCCATTATCGAGTTTGTCGATATTGCCGGCTTAGTAAAGGGCGCGAGCCGCGGCGAGGGGCTTGGGAACAAATTCTTGTCCCATATCCGTGAAGTTGATGCAATTGTCCATGTTGTGCGTTGTTTTGAAGATACGAACATTGTCCATGTGGATGGCTCAATTGGACCGCTGCGCGATATTGAAACAATCAATCTTGAACTGATTTTTGCCGACCTTGAAATGGTCGAGCGGCGGATTGACCGAGTAAAAAAGGCGTTGAAGGGCGACAAAAAGTTTCAGGCTGAGCTCGATTTGCTTGAAACGGTGAAAAAAGTCTTAGAAGACGGTAAACCGGCGCGCACGGTTGACTTTAGTGAGGAGCAAGCCGAGATGATGAAGGAGGTTGCACTCCTGACAATGAAGCCGGTTTTATATGTCGCAAATGTTTCCGAGGAGGATTTTTCCGACGGCATTTCGGAAAATACATTTGTAAAAGAAGTGGAGACGTTCGCGGCGGGCGAGGGGTCTGAAGTGATTGCGATTTCTGCGCGGATTGAGGAGGAAATTGCAGAGCTTGACGCGGCGGAAAAAAAGGAGTTTTTACAAGAGCTTGGAATGAGTGAGTCGGGCCTTGACAAAATTGTGAAAGCGAGCTACAAGCTGCTGGGCTTAATCAGTTATTTAACAGCCGGCGAGCCGGAGGTTCGCGCATGGACGATTGTAAACGGAACAAAAGCGCCGCAGGCGGCCGGGAAAATTCATACCGATTTTGAAAAGGGGTTTATCCGTGCCGAGGTTGTTGCGTATGACGACTTGATGGCATGCGGTACGATGACGGCGGCGAAGGAAAAGGGGCTTGTCCGCTCGGAGGGCAAGGAGTATGTTATGCACGACGGCGATATTGTACTGTTCCGCTTTAATGTATAATAAAATGTAAGGGAAGCAACAAATCCGTCTAACAGGCGGATTTTTGTATCTGCAAGGAGTGAGAAACTTGTCGACAAAGGATTCTATCCTGCGTATGTTGGAGGATAATCGGGATATATATCTATCCGGCAGTAAAATGGCGCAGAAATTAGGTGTGACGCGCGCGGGCGTTTGGAAGGCGATTAAGACGCTCGAGGAGGAGGGATACCAGATTGAGGCGGTAACGAATAAAGGCTACCGGCTTTCCGACGGCAATGAAAAGCTTTCTGAATATTCGATTCTGCGGCAATTGGAAACAGAAGAGTTGGGGAAAAGGATATATCTTCTTCCAAGCGTGGACTCGACCAATAATTACGCTAAAACGCTTGCGGCTAACGGTGCGCCGCATGGCACAGCCGTTGTAGCAGAAATGCAAACGGGCGGGCGCGGGCGGCTGGGACGAAGCTTTTTGTCCCCGGCGGGCGCGGGTATGTATCTAAGCGTGATATTACGGCCGCAGGGTGGAACGGACCATGCGCTTTTGATTACTTCAGCAGCAGCAGTAGCGGTTTGCCGGGCGGTGGAACGGTTTGTAGATACAAAAGCGCAAATTAAATGGGTCAACGATGTGTATATAGAGGGAAAGAAGCTGTGCGGTATCCTGACCGAAGCAGTCAGCGACCTTGAGAGCGGCGATGTCGAGTATGCGGTTGTTGGGATTGGAATCAATTTGACGTGTGATGCGTTTCCGCCGGAGCTAAAGGAAATCGCAACGTCGCTTTTGGAACACGGCTGGAAAAAGCCGGAGTGTGCAGCGTTGATTGCCGCTGTGCTCTATGAATTGGAACAGGTATATCAAAAGCTTGATACGGCAGAGTTTATGGAGGAATACAAACGGCGTTCCTGTGTGATTGGAAAGTGGGTCAACGCGATTCGTGCCGGTGTAAGCCGTACGGTTTTTGTAAAGGATATTGACCAGACCGGCGCGCTGATTGTAGAAACAGAAGAGGGACGGACGGAGCGTATCAACAGCGGCGAAATCAGCATCCGATTTATGTGATGTTGTTTCGGCTTTAGAAAATTAGGGTATAAGAATAAAGTATATAAATAATAGAGAGCAGTAGAAGGAGGAATGCGGCACATGGCAAATAAATTTAGTGAAATTACGCCTCAAATTCTGGAACTGACACAAAAGTGTATCAGTAACAGTACAATTAATGCAGAATTATATGGTAAGTATGATGTAAAACGAGGACTGCGCGATATAAACGGAAAGGGTGTTTTAGCCGGTCTAACCGATATTTCAGAGGTGCGGTCTTATACAGTCGTGGACAGTGAAATTGTGCCCTGCGAAGGTAAGTTGTTTTACCGCGGTGTTGATATTGAGCAAATTGTTTCCGGCTTTATCCGCGACAAGCGGTTTGGATTCGAGGAAACGGCGTATTTACTTTTATTCGGCGCTCTGCCAACGGAGTCGGAACTGACAGAGTTTCGTACTTTGCTGGCGAATTACAGGACATTGCCAACGAGTTTTGTACGCGATATTATCATGAAGGCGCCAAGCTCCGACATGATGAACACTTTAGCAAGAAGTGTGCTGACCCTATATTCTTATGACGAGAACGCAAACGATATTTCTTTACCGAATGTACTGCGCCAGTCGCTGCAATTGATTGCGCTGTTCCCGCTTTTGGCGGTTTACGGCTATCAGGCATATGTTCACTACCATGACGGGCAGAGCCTGTTTATCCATCCGCCTGTGCCGGAACTTTCGACGGCGGAAAATATCCTGCACATTTTGCGTACGGACTGTAAATATACGGAGCTTGAGGCAAAAATCCTTGATATTGCGCTCGTGCTGCACGCGGAGCATGGCGGCGGCAACAACTCGACCTTTACGACGCGCGTGGTAACCTCGTCCGGCACGGATACATATTCTGCAATTGCAGGCGCGCTCGGCTCGCTGAAGGGGCCGAAGCACGGCGGCGCAAATATTAAGGTTGTGCAGATGTTTGAAGACATTAAAAAGAATGTTTCCGACTGGAACGACGAGAAACAGATTGAACAGTACTTAAATGATATTCTAGATAAAAAAGCCTTTGACGGCGCAGGCTTGATTTATGGCATGGGCCATGCGGTGTACTCGATTTCCGACCCGCGCGCGAACACGTTTAAGTACTTTGTGGAAAGTCTTGCAAAGGAAAAAGGCCGGGAAGACGAATACCAGCTCTATGCAAAAGTCGAGAAGATTGCGATTGATGTTATCGCGAAGAAGCGTAAAATATATAAGGGCGTGAGCGCAAACGTAGATTTCTACAGCGGATTTGTTTATAGCATGTTAAATCTTCCGCTTGAGTTGTATACGCCGATTTTTGCAATTGCAAGGATTGTCGGCTGGAGTGCGCACCGAATGGAGGAATTAGTCAACGCGGGCAAGATTATCCGCCCAGCGTATAAGAACGTAGCGCCGCATCAGGAGTATATTCCACTCAAGGAAAGATAAAAAAAGTCATAATCGAGGCTGTTTTGCCTTACAAAAAAAGCGTACCGTATTGGGTACGCTTTTTTGATTATTTTTTTAACAGTCTGTCTCGTTTTAAAACCTTAAAATGTGCTGCCATTGTGACGATACCGCTCAGGATTAAAAAGAGGTAAAAGCTAACCCCACGGTTCAACAGCATGGCAGGAAGAACAAAATCTTGTCCAAAGATTACAAAAAACATTTTTAAAAAGCTGCCCTCGGACGCACCGACTGCGCCGGGAAGCGGAAGGGAAGACACGCAGATTGTCAGCACTGTTTGAAGTGCAAGGATATCGAGATAACTGTAGGCAGACAGGCCAAACGCCTTATACACAAAATATGGTACAGAAAATTGGAACAGGATTTGGCACGTACTGATTCCCATTGTCTTAAAAAGTACGGACGGGTTTCGTTTGATATAGCCGGCACAGCTTGCATAATTTTCGACCATGCCCAGCGTCTTTTTCGTCATAGAATATTGATTTTTGATGAGATGCAGCCGCGACAGCAGCGCGACTACGCCGACCGCAAGTTTTTTTAGCAGCGACTGTGAATAAATTGCAAATACAATTATAAAAATGAGAAAAAGGTAGAACAAGCTGCCGTAGATAAAGAGCACCCAAATGCCGCCCATATTCGCAAAAATAAAACCGCCTTTTAAACAAAGCATCACAATTCCAAGCAAAAGTGTAACACATTGCAGAGATGCAAGCATAATTAAAAAGCTAAGTGTGGAGGCGCCAACCTTTACGTTGTCTTTGTTCATATAGTAGACCTGCGCCGGCTGACCGCCCGAAGAGGACGGTGTAATAGAGCTAAAATAAAAGCCGACAAACGCATATTTCAGACAGCTTTTAAACCGAACCCGTTCACGAAAGGTATTTGATAAAAAATAAATATTTGCTGCCTCACAGCAAATAAATCCAAACATGCACAGCATACCAAGCGCGACAAAGAGCGGATTTGCTTTTAACACTGCTGGAAGTACGCTAAGCATATCCTGATCTTTAAAAATGAGCCAGAAGGTCAACGCGAGCAGCAGTCCAAAAAACAGAATACTGATAATATACTTCTTTTTATCTTCTACAATCGATCCCATAGTCCACAAGAGCCAAAGGAAATGTCCTTTCCAAAATATATAAGCAACAAATCTATTATATCCCTTATTTATGCCCGTTGCAAGCACAATATTTTCTATTGCTTGGACAATTTGCACGAAAAATAAACCTTGATAATCATTATTTTGCATGTTATAATAAAATTACTATAGGAAATTTTACTTGGTTTTATGAGACTGGAACAGAAAGACGAATGATTCGAGGTGTTTTTATGAAACTGTCGAAAATCAAACAGCTTTTGGAAGCGAAGGTAAAAACAAAAAAGGAGGCCGGCGATATTGAAATCAAAAGTGCATGCGGCAGCGACCTGATGAGCGATGTACTGGCGTATGTAAAAGAGCAGGGCATACTGCTGACCGGACTTGTCAACCCGCAGGTGATCCGTACAGCAGAAATGATGGATATTCGCGTCATTGTTTTTGTGCGGGGGAAAGAGCCAGACGAGGATATGATACAGCTTGCAGACCAAAAAGATATTGTGCTTATGACAACGGCGCGGGCGATGTATGTGGCCTGCGGCCTTTTGTATGCAAACGGCCTTGTCCCGGACAACCGGGTATAAGGGGGATAGGAAATGGAAAATGCAATTCAGCTGCATTATGACGTCGCAGGAGGCGACTTTGTTGAAGCGGGAACGGCATCAGGTAATGTAAAAAAGGTGCTCAGCCAGATCGGGATTGACCCCGCGGCAATTCGGCGGGCGGCAATTGCCATGTATGAGGGCGAGATTAATATGGTTATCCATGCAAACGGCGGGACAGCCGACGTAGAGGTCACAAAGGACTATATCCAAATCGTGCTGCGTGACAGCGGGCCGGGGATTAAGGACATCAGCCTCGCTATGCAGGCGGGTTACTCTACCGCTTCGCAGGCGGCGCGCGACATGGGGTTCGGCGCGGGCATGGGCCTGCCGAACATGAAGAGCTATACCGACGAGATGGAGCTTGAAAGTGAAGTCGGCGTCGGTACAACGGTAAGAATGAAAATCAATTTAGAGCAAGCCTGAGAAAGCAAAGGCGGTGAAGGGGTATCTTGGAACAGACATATTTTCATTCGGTTACACTTGATAAGGAAAAATGTATGGGCTGTATCAACTGCATTAAGCGCTGTCCTACAGAGGCAATCCGCGTCCGCAACGGTAAGGCGCGTATTATTAAGGAACGGTGCATTGACTGCGGTGAATGTATCCGCGTCTGTCCGTACCACGCAAAAAAGGCAGTGACAGACCCATTTGACAAAATATACGACTATAAGTATAGGATTGCGCTGCCCGCGCCGAGCTTGTACGGGCAGTTTAATCAGTTGGATGATATCAATATTGTATTAAACGGCTTAAAGCGGATTGGCTTTGACAGCGTATATGAGGTGGCGCGCGCGGCGGAAATTGTTACGATTGCGTCAAAGGATTTGATGTATCAAAAAAAGCTTCACTATCCTGTTATCTCGTCGGCTTGCCCAGCGGTAGTACGTCTGATTCGTGTCCGGTTTCCGAGCCTGATTAAAAATTTGCTGCCGCTTCTATCCCCGATGGATGTTGCGGCAAAGCTTGCAAAAAAAGAGGCGCAGGAAAAGACAGGGTTGCCGCTGCACCAAATCGGCGCGTTTTTTATTACGCCGTGTGCGGCGAAGGTAACGGTGACAAAAGACCCGATTGGGCAGGAAAAATCGTTTGTCGACGGCGCAATCTCTATGTCAGATATCTATATGAAGCTTGTTCCGGTCATGAATAAGCTTGAAGTGACGGAAAATCTTGTGCGTTCGGGGCTAAAGGGCGTTGGCTGGGCGAATAGCGGCGGTGAGGCGTATGCGCTCGGTAAGGATGAGTACATAGCGGTCGATGGAATCGACAACGTAATCAAGGTACTTGAAGCCTTGGAGGACGAGCAGCTTCCGAACATTAAGTTCGTCGAGGCGGGCGCATGTATCGGCGGCTGTGTCGGCGGGCCGCTCGCGGTCGAGAACGGATTTGTGGCGGAAACGAAGATTAAGCTCCTCACGAAACGGCTTACGAGCTACGAAATGGAAAAGGAATTTCCGTGTATTGGGATAGATGACGTTAGCTTCAGCAAAAAGATTGAGTATTTGCCGGTCATGAAGCTGGATAACGATATTATTGAGGCGATGAAAAAGATGGATCGGCTCGAAACGATTTACGACTCGTTGCCGAAAATTGACTGTGGAAGCTGCGGCGCGCCGTCGTGCCGCGCGCTGGCAGAGGATGTTGTACGCGGTTTCGGCAAGGAAATGGATTGTGTGCATAAGCTGCGCGAACGTGTATTCAATTTAGCGAAGGAAATGGTCGATATACAGGAGAATATTAGCGCATTTGATAAAAAGGAAAAATAGGGGATGAGCGGATGAAAGTAAAAGAATTAGTTGAGCTGCTTCGCCTAAAGCCGCTGACACAAGGAGCAGATTTAGAGCGGCAGCTGCATGGGTGCTATATTTGCGACCTGCTCAGCTATGTGATGAGCCACGCGTCAAAGGACAATATCTGGATTACGGTGCAGACGAATATTAATGTTGTGGCGGTTGCGTCGCTGACAGAGGTCGGGTGTGTGATCATACCGGAAAATA
>URQR01000077.1 GCA_900550065.1 uncultured Eubacteriales bacterium
GAAAAATGGACTGCGCCGTTTTGCGATACGCTGCGTACCGGCGTAGCGGATTATAACCTTGTAAAAATATCGGAGCTGGCCCATGAAACAGCAAGGGTAGCTACGGAGGAATAGGATGAAGCATATATTAGTCGTCGGCAGCATGAACGCCGACATGGTAATTCAAACGGAACGGATGCCTCTAATGGGTGAGACGATCCGCGGGGGCGATTTTCGCGTCAACCCCGGTGGCAAGGGCGCAAATCAGGCCGCCGCACTCGCGAAGCTGGGCGGATGTGTTAAAATGATGGGCTGTGTCGGCGCCGACATGTACGGCGATATGATGCGGCAGAGCCTTACGCAGTACGGTGTACAAACGGACGGCGTGGAGACGGACACCTCCGCCTCCACCGGCGTTGCTGTCATAACCGTGTGCGGCGGCGATAATTGTATTATTCTCGACGCTGGCGCAAACGGATGTATCACAAAGGATAGTATCGACCAAAATCATGCGTTATTTGCGTGGGCGGACTACTGCGTACTTCAGCTCGAAATACCGCTTGATACGGTCGTCTACGCGGCACAGACAGCAAAACAAAACGGTGCGTATGTCGTACTAAACCCTGCGCCGATGTGCCCGCTTTCGGACGCGCTGCTCGCGGCGACCGACCTCTTTGTGCCCAACCTTTCAGAAGCGCAGCTTTTTTTAGGCCATGAGATTGACGGTATCGACGGCGCAAAGGCCGCCGTCGGCGAAATTCGCGCGCGCGGTATCGGTGATGTAATTATCACGCTTGGCGGTGATGGCTGTGTGTATAGCGCCGGAGCGGATATCCTGCACCATGGTATTGTCGAAACAATGGTCGTGGACACAACCGCGGCGGGCGACACCTTTACGGCGGGCGTAACCGTCTGCCTATCGGAGGGGAACTCCATGCGCGAGGCGGTCCGCTTCGCGACTTATGCGAGCGCGCTATGCGTCAGCCGGAGCGGTGCAATGACCTCTGTGCCAATGCGTGCGGAGGTAGAAGCGTTTTTAGCCTCCGTAAAATAAACCAACAGCAAGGGAGAGACCGCTATGACGAATCAGACAATTCTTGCAACAGCGATGCGCCAGTCGGCGATTGACCTCGGCTGTGATATGGGCGACCTCTGCACGGGGCAAAACAAAACCGTGCTGTCAAGGCCGCACCCGGACGCGAGAAAATATTTGACTCTGCCGTTTTTTTGCAATCTCGTCTCCTATGGCACAAATATTGTCGCTTCTGTAGACGAGAGAATTGCTGGGTTTGTAGAGGATTATATCAGCCGGTTTCCGGTTGAACATTGTTTTGAAACGCCGAACCTGCATCTGCTCGATGAAGAATTTCGAAAATACGGAAAACGGGTCTGTTTTATGGCAGAGTACTTTTTGCCCGATGTAACCGCTTTGACAACGCTTCCCTGCAGGTTTGAGACGCGCATTTTAGAGCAAAGCGAGCTGTCGGGACTATATCTGCCGGAGTGGCGCAACGCACTTTGTGAAAAGCGCAAAGAACTCGACGTTTTAGCGGCCGCAGCCTATGACGGCGGTCATATAATCGGTCTTGCGGGGTGTTCCGCCGACTGCGACACAATGTGGCAAATTGGGATTGACGTGCTGCCCGGTTACCGGCGCAGCGGCGTCGCGTCCGCGCTCACGAGCCAGCTCGCACTACAAGTTTTTGAACGCGGAAAGGTTCCTTTTTACTGCGCGGCATGGTCAAATATCGCCTCTGTGCGCAACGCAATCAAAAGCGGCTTCCGGCCCGCGTGGACTGAACTGACCGCAATCGATGAAAAAGAAGTGTTAAAGCTTATAGGAAGGTCATAAAAAAGAGCCGCGAAAGTCTGCGGCTCTTTTTTATTTATTTTCGTTGTAAAACGCCTTCAGTGACGCTTTTACCTCCTGCGGAAGCAAATTTTTCCGTATGCCCTGTACCGCTCCCTCCAGCGCATACAACCGGTGTATGCACGCCGACGCGTCAATTTGTTTGATTCTGCACCATGACGCCCGGCTTCCTATTTTGATTAGCTGCTCCGGCGTGTCGACGCCCACACGCATAAGCTGTTCCTCTAATGCGGGCCCAATATTGGGCATTTGAGAAAGTTTCTCCATTGTCAGCACCTCTATTTTATTTCTTCTTTAAAAATCGAAAACGCAGTCGGAAGGGCAATTTCCTGTTCCAGCTGTTCCCAGCAAGGCCAAAAAAACTGCTCCGTTTCCGCCTCACAGCGAATGTAGTAGCACACCATATGCCACTCCACATGCGTAAATACATGCTTTTTGGTCACCCTTTTTAGCAATGCCGCAGGGCGGACGCCCCACCGGGCCGCAATTTGCAGCGCGGCCTGTTCCGTTTCTTTTCCAAAAACGTTTGGAAACTCCCACTGACCGCCAAGCAGACCGTCCTCCGTCCGGCGGCGAAGCGCAACGCGGTCTTTGTGCGTTAAAACAAACACCGTGCGTTCCTCTACCCGGCGCATCCGTTTCGGTTTCCGCTTTGGTAATTGGCTTTGCGACCCGTTTGCATATGCCATACAAAACCCCCTTGCCGGACAGCTGCCGCACAAAGGCGTACCATTTGGCAGGCAGACCGTCGCGCCAAGCTCCATGAGTGCCTGCGTAAAGTCGCCGCAGGCCTCCGCCGGGTAAATCCGCTCCAAAAGCAAGGCAATTCGCTTTTTCACCGCCGGCGTATCTACCGGTTCATACTCCTCTGTAATCCGTGCAAGGACGCGCAACACGTTACCGTCTACCGCAGGTGTCGGCATTCCAAAGCAGATCGATGCAACCGCGCCGGCTGTGTACGCGCCAATGCCGGGCAGGGCCGCAATCTGCTCATATTGCCCGGGAAATTGTCCGCCATAATCAGACATAATAATTTTCGCCGCTTTCTGTAGGTTTTTTACGCGGCTGTAGTAGCCTAACCCCTCCCATAGCTTCATTAGCCGATCCTGCGGCGCGCACGCAAGCGCCGCAATTGTCGGAAGCTCTTGTAAAAACCGTTCGTAATAGCCCTTTACGGCTTCCACCCGCGTTTGCTGGAGCATGATTTCCGACAGCCACACATGGTACGGTTCACGGTCCTCGCGCCACGGCAGCTTGCGGGCAGACACGCGGTACCATGGGAGCAGCGCGCTCGGCAGGAGTGCATAGCAATGCTCCTTCTCTATACGCAGAGCGCGCGAGCGCGCAATTGCTTTTTTGTAGAGCGGCAGCATATGCGCCTCTTTGCACATCCCGTCCAATTCAACAATGGGGAGCCATTTTACTGCGCTGTTTTCATCCGCTTTATGTATCAGGGGCTGTCCCTCCGGCGCAACGCAGCCAAAGGTAACGCAAAAATGTGTATGCTCCGGCACAGGCACTTCATTTTTTACATGTGCCGGACAAGATAGCAGGTCAAGCGACAACGGTGCGCCCGACAGCGGATATACCGCCCCGACACCTGTTTCCTCCCGCACCTCACGAAGTGCAACAGCAAGTAAATCCGTTTCTCCATCCGTATGCCCGCCCGGCCACGTAAACGTACCAAATAGATTGTGATGCACCATCAGCACTCGATTCATCTCGGGATTAAGGACAAGCGCGCTGACCGTAAAATGATATGGCATTGTCCGGTGCAGAAGTGGCTCTCCTACTTTTTCCAACGCCTGCAGCATTGTCTCCTGTGCATCTTTCTCCTCTTTTGTCCGCGCCTGATAGCGCCTAATCAGTTCTTTCGTTTCCATACCGTACCCCATATCTTTTTTTGGGTTTCTTTTTTATGCATCTGCCATAGGATAAACAATACGTATGCGACAGCTTAAAACAAAGTTTCTATGGCACCATAATAAAATAAAAGATGTCAAGGAATCCCTGACATCTTTTTATAACGTGGTGGAGATGAGGGGATTCGAACCCCTGACCTCTTACATGCGAAGCAAGCGCTCTCCCAACTGAGCTACACCCCCACAAAAGGCAGCCAAACTATTTGCCTCTAAACAACAGTAATATTATACCACACCCTATTTTAAATGTCAATCCTTCTGTAAATTCTTCTGCAAAAAATTATTGTCGAGCAGTCATTTTCACCGCCACAGAGTCGTTTCGAACCGACATACTCCAAAATATAACAAGTTGATATAAAAAGGGGAAATATTGTTCTTTAATGCGTATTGCTTGTATTATTCCTTTTTTATTAATAAGTAGTATTTTGGGCTTTCGGTCAATATAGCCAACTAAAAACCACGCGTTAAAAGGGCATTTTCTGCTATAATCTTGTATTTTTCTATAAAATTCTACAATATTTTGTACATTATGCCTATAGAATTATATTGTAAAAAGCAAGGAATATATTGTTTTATTTACTCGAATTGATTTACAAAAAAGTAAATGACAATTAAAATAGTCACAAGAAGAAGTTTATTCGTTAGGAGGTGGCCACAATGACCGGCGAAGATCTTTTCCAATATACTGACTCCTTTGAAACCGAAACCAGTTTTGCAGAGTATAACTTGTCACTGCGATGCGACAAAATAATATATACCAATGTTGCACAGATATTTCACAGGCATTGGCACACTCACTTTGAATTACTTTGCTTTACAGACGGCCGTGCAGTGATAAACTGTAACAATACCACATATGAGGCCGGCCCGGGTGATATTTTAGTATTTAACTGCAACGATATACATGTCGGATATTCCAAAACCCGCCATGTTGAATACTATTGTCTTATAATAGGGCGCGATTTTTTTGGAGAAACCAACAAAGACGAGTGTAGCATCAAATTTCTAAAACCGCTTTTTGAAAACAAGATTCTTATAAACAACTATTTTAAAGACGAGGAGATACAAAAAACAATAGCACTGATCGCTAAACTTATAGAGGATAAATGTGACGGGCATGAACTTTTGGTGAAATCGCATTGCTACACCGTGCTCTATCATCTACCCGACATAGAAACACCTCGACTCTGCCCGCTTCGTATCTAAAAACAGTCAGAAATATGGACAGAATCTATCAGGTTATGTCATATATTAGAGCCAATCACTCCAAAAAAATCAGTCTTGACGATATTGCCGCATACACCAACACGAATAAATACCATCTTAGTCATATATTTAAGGAATACTACAATAAAACCATATGGGAATACCTTATGGAGGTTCGCGCAGACCGCGCCGAAAAAATGCTGACATCAAGCGATATGGGCATCAAACAAATCGCGTCGCTTCTTGGGTTTGAAGATCCAAATTACTTTGGAAAAATGTACAAAAGCCTAAAGGGCGTTGCGCCGTCACAGGTCAGAAAAGAAACGAAATCTAAACAAAAAAGACAGGAGGAATTATAGCATGAAAAACAAACTCTTATCTATAGCATTGATAATTGCGCTAATCCTGCCCGTACTGTCTGCCAATGCGGCAGCAATCTCTTCCCCGGCTGTGATTGCAGGGCTTGAAGAATATCTCATTACTTCGTATGCAATGGAAAATGACGGGCATATCGGTATTCCTGTACATATCAACACCTACGCTAAGGGGGAAACCAGCAACCAGACGCAGACCATATTTTATATCATGAATCACGCAATGGAACGTGTCGGCACCGAAAGTGATCGATCCATTGTCGCCGACTTTTTAAACAGTGGCTACATTGTTGTCACACTTTACTACCTAAACAATCCGGCCGCCATTTCCCCCGAACTCGACTGGAGCATACAAAACATACGCATTAAGATGGACAAAAACGGCACAAATATGGGCGGCCTTGTATATAGATCCACCTACAATTACGTCGTACCTTCTGGGTGTCGTCTCGTACGAGACATCAAATACTGGTCAATAAAAGAGCACGCCTCTAAGGGGACACTTGAGCATATCGTGGATGTGTGGAACACCGATTTTATGCAAAAAAAAGGGAATGCGCTCGGTCTTTCTCCCGCTCAGACAATAGATGACTGCGTAAAGCCGGACGGCAGCCCGATAGATTTAGACCTGCGCATGGACATCATTTATCCGTCACAGCCTTTAACGCCCGTCCCCGCAATAATGCTCGCCTCCTCGGCAGAAACAAGAATAGGGGTGTGGTCTTCTTCGGCCCTCCGCCCGCATATGACAGGCTTTCTTCTGCGCGGATATGCCGGAATTATCTATGACCACGAATACGTTCCAATGGCGCGGGATGACCATTACGGGTATTTTGAGCCAAATTTTTCACTTCTTACAAGCAACGGCGTCAAAACCCACACCGCTGCCGTGCGCAGAGTGAGGTCTCTTGCCGACACATACGGCTATTCAAAAGATAACGTCGGTGTCTTCGGCCATTCTAAGTCCGGCTACTGTATGTTGCTGTCTGACCCAGCTCCCGAACTTTTGCCCGAACGCGAATTATATGAGGGGTTTCCAAATGAAACCTACGGCGAACAGCCTTGGCTCACATATACAGATGGCACGCCAATTCCTAATTCTGTACAGGCATGTTACACCTCTGCAAGCGGCTAATTTCTAAAAAAATACGTCGATAAGGATATGTGCCCGACTATGGTGGCGTGCGGAACGCTTGATACTGACTGGAATTATTTTTGGCCGGCTGTAACAAAGGCGCTCGAGCAACACGACGTTCTACACGTAGCACTTCCCATAAGAGGGGTTGGACACGAATATTTGCATGGCTATGACGATGTGATTGACGCCGACATGTACTCGGCTTTCTTTGACTTTTTTGACTATAACCTAAAACCCGGCACACCGCCCAGGATAATATATTCTACACCGATTGACCGCAGCAAAAATGTCAGCCGCGGTGCCCCGGTTGAGGTTAAATTTAATACGGCTATCGACAAAGCCGAAGTAGAAAACGGGATTAAAATTGTCAAACACTCCACTGGAGAGGCTGTAACGGGAACATGGTCCCCAAAGGACGGCGGCTCTAAGTGGCTCTGGACTTCCTCCAATCTTGAGCCGAGTCAGGAATACCACGTAGTAGCCTCTGCCGACATTAAGGATTCAAAAGGAATTCGCGTTGCCGAGGGCTTTTTGCACCGTTTCAAGACCGTCCCCGAAAAAATGATATTGCCTGAACAGGACAGCTATGTCGCCTCCGGTGAGCACGCTTTACAAAACTATGGGAAAGAATTATACACCGTAGCAGAAAAAGGGGTCGGCGTACAACCTCAGCTTAAAAACGCGCTCGTAAAATTCCCCAACGCTGACTATAGCAGTGCATCCTCTGTTGTCTTTGAATTTACCGCCGCAAACGATGCATGGCAAAAGGTTGATCTTTGTCCAATAAGCCAAAATACTACAGGTGCAAACTGGCAGGAGGATACTGTCAATTACAGCAACGCTCCGGAGGGGCGCGCCTCCATTGGCAGTGTCGTGTTAAAGGGCAGCGGCAACTACAGTATAGACGTAACCGACTATGCAAAAAGCGTCGTAGGCGAACCAATACAGTTTGTGCTCAAAGCAAGCCACGCCTTAAAGGAAAATGCACACACAATTACATATGGTTTTGACAACCTTAACAGTTTTAACGCAGGATACCCTTCCGGAAACGTGTGCTATTCGGATGTATATCAGTACCGTCTCGGCGGTGCGCCGTCAGCCTGTGGAATGACAAACGAGGAAGACCACACCGCCGGCGATGGAAAAAGCCTTAAACTGACGCGTTCGCACGGATACGATAGGATAAAATTCTTTAATACCTTCAAAGACAGTGCGTTAACTGCCGAAGATTCAGGAAAAAGCTTTAAAATTTCCTTTTGGGCGAAATCGGACAATGCAGAAGGCCAGCTATACGCCGGCATCATGTCCGCAACGGACTCTGCTTTCTACGGTGACAGCTCGTTTATTAACGTAAAGCCGGACAGATGGACGAAATGTGAATTTATATATACGCTCGACGACACCGCCGTGTCCGACGCAAAACAGGCAGGAATGCTTACTTTGTCAGCTGAAGGTAATATGTCGAATATATATATTGATGATATAGTCGTACAGGAATTGGTGTCCGATGTACAGATAGTCAGCAAAGAAAACACGCTTGGAACGGGATTTGCCCCACGTATCGTACTCGACCCCGTAAACTCTGCCGTAATTCCCGCGTCTGACGCCGTTTATACCGAAGGCGGCGCAAACGCAGACACAAACTTTGCAGGCGCCTCCTCTCTTTATGTTAATGGAAGCGAAGCAGTAAGTTATACCGAAGGGACAAAAAAAGGATATTTCAAAATAGATTTAAACGGTATTCCTGAATCGGAACGTTCAACCCTGTCAATTCATTTAGAAGGCGGCAAACAAGAACTCTTAGTGTACGGGCTCAACGATGTATCAGACGTATGGTCTGCTGACACCCTCACATGGCACAACGCACCTGCAAATGATAAAACAGGCGCCTTTGCCGATCCCGGAGGTGTATATGGCGGCAAAGAGCTTGGCAAAATAGCTGTGAACGGTTCCGGCGTATATACTCTGGACGTAACCGAATTTATCAATTACCTAAAAGGCGGTGGAAAAGATTATGCAACATTTATCCTATGCGCCGCCATACAGCCGGGGCTGCCTATTCTCGAGTATCAATTCGATGATTTAGAAAGCTTTGAGAGCTGCGAATGGAATTCTGTCGCAAACAAAGTTTATAATTCGGCCCATTACCGTCCAAGCGGAGATGGTCTTGCCGAAATTAGCACCGCGGAATTTTATACCAATCCGGATAACCCCACTCCTTCCGGAAAAAGCATACGAATTTTCGGTAAAAACGGCTGGGAGCGTGTACAACTCTACAACACTATTACGAAAGACAGAGATTTGGACAACTCGGATATCGGCCGTAGCTTTAAAATCACTTTTAAAGCCAAAGCTAAAACAGAGGGAAGCCTAAACCTTTGTATAATGTCGCCTACTGAGTCGGGCACCTTCGCTCCGGCGGCTCATCCGATTAATACGCAGTGGCAAGACTATGTATATGAATATACACTGACGCCAGAAATGGTAGCCGGCCAGTTCGGTCTGT
>URQR01000078.1 GCA_900550065.1 uncultured Eubacteriales bacterium
GGCGGGGTTCGGCGTTGCGGCGGCGATGGCGGCGGAGCAGATGGAGCGGAGTTATGCCCATGTACAAATGTTAAAAGAGCGGCTCCAGTGCGGTATTTTGGATAAGATTGGACAAGTCGTGGTCAACGGCGGCGGGGAATTGCTGCCTTATATTTTAAATGTTTCGTTTTTGGGCGTGAAGGCGGAAATTTTACTTCACGCGCTTGAGAGCAGGGGGATTTACGTTTCGACGGGGTCGGCCTGTTCATCTAACGCGCCAGCGCCGAGCCGGACGCTTCTGGCGATGGGGAAAAACAAAAAAGAGATTGAAGGCGCGGTGCGGTTCAGCTTTTCGCGCGAAAATACGGCTGAAGAAATTGATTATACGATTGAAACACTCTTGCGCGAGGTGGCAGAAATCCGAAAATATGTAAGATAGTGCTGAAAGGAATTGGCGTTGATATGAAGGAAATTGTACTTGTGAAATATGGAGAAATCATCTTAAAGGGCTTAAACCGCCCGGTGTTTGAAAATATATTGGTCAAAAATATCAAAACTGCGCTCAAGCCGCTCGGCGAGGTCAGCGTGACGCGCGCGCAGGCGGCGGTCTATATCGACCCGGCGGACGGCGTCGACATCGACGAGGTATGCGCACGCCTGCAAAAGGTGTTTGGCGTGCTGAGTATTACGCGCGCCTGCGTGGTGGAAAAGGATATCGAAGCGATTAAAAAAGCGGCGGTGGAATACTGCGCGGAAGACGTGCTCGCCGGCGGCTCGTTTAAGGTGGAGGCGAAGCGTGCGGACAAAAAATTTCCGCTTAAATCACCGCAGATTTGTATGGAGGTCGGCGGCTACATGCACGACCAGATTGAAGGTGCGGTTGTGGACGTAAACAACCCGGGCCATACGGTTATGGTGGAGGTGCGCGACTTTGCGGCGTATGTGTACTGTAAAAAGCTGGCGGGGCAGGGCGGTCTGCCGGTCGGCACGGGCGGGCGCGCGACGCTGCTTTTGTCGGGCGGAATCGACAGCCCGGTCGCGGGCTACCGCATGGCGAAGCGCGGGCTTGAGCTCGACGCGGTGAACTTTTTCTCCTACCCATATACGAGCGAACGTGCGAAGGAAAAAGTGATTTCGCTCGCGAAAATTTTGGCGCAGTATAGCGGTCCGCTGCGGCTTCATATCGTGCCGTTTACGGATATCCAGCTTGCGATTCGGGATAACTGTCCGGAGGAGCATCTGACGCTTATTATGCGGCGGTTTATGATGAAGATTGCGGAGCGTGTGGCGCGTAAAAACGGCAGCGAAGCGCTGATTACGGGCGAGAGCCTCGGCCAAGTGGCAAGCCAGACATTGCAGGCACTGCATGTGACCAATTCGGTGGTCGACATGCCGGTGTTTCGGCCTTTGATTGGTATGGATAAAGAAGAAATCGTGCGTACGGCGCGCGAGATTGACACGTTTGAAACGTCGATTTTGCCATATGAGGACTGCTGCACGGTGTTTACGCCGAAGCACCCGACGACAAAGCCGAAAGTTGAACGGGTAATTCGGTCGGAGTCCGTTCTGGATATCGAGTCGTTAATTGACGAAGCGGTGGCGGGCGTTGAAACAATTGTGGTAAGACCAGAATAAAAAGAAGGAAGAAACGGAAAAATGAAATATGAAATTGTTACAAAAAACGGAGTAAAAATTGCTCTCGTGACGGGAAACGAGGTTGTGATTACGGACGCAGCTTCTGCGCTTGACCTTATGATGACAATAAAATATGAAACGGGATGTTCACGAATTGCGATTGAAAAGGCTTGTGTAGATGAACCGTTTTTTATATTGAGTACACAGTTAGCGGGCGAAATATTGCAAAAATTTATCAATTATCAGGCAAAGCTTGCAATCTATGGCGACTATACCAAGTATACAAGTAAGCCGCTCAAGGACTTTATCTATGAGAGCAACAAGGGAAACGATTTTTTCTTTGTTGCGACGCAGGACGAAGCAGTGGAAAAGCTTAGTCTTGCGGAATAAAACGATAGGAAGTGGATGTAAGATGGTAGCGGAAATTATAGCAGTCGGAACAGAGCTGCTGCTCGGCGAAATTTTAAATTCGGATTCACAGTTTTTGGCGCAGGAGCTGTCAAAGCTGGGGATTGATGTGTTTTACCAGACAGTGGTGGGCGACAACGAGGCACGGCTCACGCAGACGATTCAAACGGCGCTGTCGCGCTCCGATTTGGTTATCACGTCGGGCGGACTCGGGCCGACGCACGACGATATTACAAAGGAAACGCTTGCGGCGGCGATGGGCGTGGAGATGAAGCTCGACGAGGCATGCCTTCGCGACATGGAGGCATATTTTGCGCGGTTAAACCGTCCTATGGCGCAGGTCAATGTCAAGCAGGCGGTTATGCCGGTCGGTTGCACTGTGCTCAAAAACAACAACGGAACCGCGCCGGCGGTATCATTGAAAAGGATGGTAAGATTGCGATTTTTCTGCCCGGCCCGCCGAACGAGATTGTGCCGATGTATCACGAGAGCGTCGCGCCGTACTTGGCCGCAAAGTCGGAGGAGATTCTGTTTTCCAAAACGCTGCGCATTATTGGGATTGGCGAGTCGAGCGTAGAGGAAAAGCTGTCCGATTTTATGCGCGCCTCGACAAATCCGACCGTTGCGCCGTACGCAAAGACGGATGAGGTAACGCTGCGGATTACGGCAAAGTGCAAAAGCGAAGACGAGGCGGCCGCGCTGATTGCGCCGGCAGAGGAGAAAATTCGCGCGGTGCTGGGCGATGCGGTATACGGCGTGGGCGACGACACGATTTTTGCTGCAGTGTGCCGTCTGTTAAAAGAAAAGAATATGAAAATTGCCTTTGCGGAAAGCTGTACGGGCGGTTTGTTGGCGGAAAAGCTGACAAGCGTACCCGGCGCGTCCGAAGTGCTGGAGCAGAGCTTTGTCACGTATTCGGTGCGTGCAAAACATGACCTGCTGGGTGTCAACGAAGTTGCGCTCAGCGAGTTCGGCGCGGTAAGCGAGCAGGTGGCGTGCGCTATGGCGGAGGGTGTGAAAAAACGCAGCAGCGCGGATATTGGTGTCAGTGTGACGGGTGTTGCCGGCCCGGACAGCGACGAAAAGGGCAATCCGGTCGGGCTGGTCTATGTCGGAGTAGCGGGGACAAACGGAACAGAGGTAAAAAAGTTTACCTTTGCCGGAAGCCGGGAGCGGATTCGGACGCGTGCGTGCGTGAACGCTTACGCTGCGCTGCGCGATTATTTGATGAAACGCTCGTAATGTGTAAGTTTTGGTTGACAGGGGAGAGAAAAAAAGGTATAATACAAACAGAACATTCGTTTGTGAAAGTGGGGTACACATATGGCTGAAGCAACATCGGAAAAGAGAAAGGCGCTTGACGCCGCGCTGACGGGGATTCGCAAGCAGTTCGGTGAAGGCTCGATCATGAAGCTGGGCGAGAGTGCGAAGACGAATATAGACGTGATTCCAACCGGGTCGATGAGCCTTGATTTAGCGCTCGGAATCGGTGGTTTGCCACGCGGCAGAATCGTGGAGATTTATGGGCCGGAGTCGTCCGGCAAAACAACGCTGACGTTGCATGTCGTTGCGGAAGCGCAGAAGCTTGGCGGCGAGGTGGCGTTTATCGACGCGGAGCATGCGCTCGACCCGGAATATGCGAAGCATCTCGGCGTTGATATTGACAATTTACTCGTGGCGCAGCCCGATACGGGCGAACAGGCGCTCGAAATTATGGAGGCGCTGGTGCGCAGCGGTGCAATTGATGTTGTTGTGGTTGACTCTGTTGCCGCGCTTGTGCCGCGCGCGGAAATTGACGGCGAGATGGGCGATTCGCACGTCGGACTGCACGCGCGTCTGATGTCGCAGGCGCTGCGTAAATTAGCGGGTATTTTGAACAAATCGAACACAATTGCGATTTTTATCAACCAGCTTCGTGAGAAGGTTGGCGTGATTTATGGAAATCCGGAGACGACGACGGGCGGGCGTGCGCTCAAGTTCTACGCGTCTGTGCGCCTTGACATCCGCAGGATTGAGGCAATCAAGAATGGGTCGGAGATTATTGGCAACCGCACGCGCGTAAAGGTTGTAAAGAACAAGGTTGCGCCGCCGTTTAAAGAGGCGGAGTTTGATATTCTGTATGGGCAGGGCATTTCAAAAGAGGGAAATATCCTTGACGTCGCGACTTCCTTTGATATTATCCAGAAGAGCGGCTCGTGGTTTTCCTACAATGGCGAGCGGCTTGGGCAGGGGCGTGACAATGTGCGCAAGTATATGATTGAAAACCCTGATTTTACGGCAGATATTGAGGCGCAAATCCGCGAAAAACTCAATGTTGCGCAGACGGAGCGTATTGATGGCGAGGATGTGACCCCGCTTGGCAAACCGCCGAAAAAGTAAGAACAGTGAGAAGGTAACAGTTTGATGGAATATGTCATTTTGGACCTTGAATGGAACCAGCCCGTGTCAAAAAACAGTTATCCGTATTTGAGCATAGGCGACAGGATGTCGAACGAGATTATCCAGATTGGGGCCTACAAGGTTTCGGAGGAAATGAAAATAACGGACAGCTTTTGCACCTATGTGCGGCCGAAGTATTATAAAAAGCTCAACAGCGTTGTAAAGCGTCTCACAAATATCAATAAGGAAGAAGTGCGGGCCGGTAAAGATTTTATTGAGGCTGCCGCGCTTTTTCGCGCGTGGTGTCCGCCGGGAGCAACCGTGTTTACGTGGGGGAGCGACGACGTGTATGTCATGAAGCAAAATCTTGAGTTTTATGGGATTGATGCGTCGTTTATCAGCCGGTGGTACGATTTACAGGTGATTTTTTCGACGCAGTATTTGGGCGAGCGGTCGCAAAAATCGCTGAGCTTTGCGATGGAATATTTTAATATAAAAGAAGATGAAAATAAACAATTACATGACGCGCTCGACGACGCCTACTACACAGCACAGATTTTTATGCGCCATGATATTGCTGCGTGTTTGCCGGCGTACCCGGCGACGAGCTGTTTCCGTGTGCTGTGCAGCGAGCTGTCGGATACGGAATATGGAGCGTTTTACTCAAAAAAGAAGGCAATGGCGGACAAGGCGGTGTCCCGCGTGCTGTGTCCGGAATGCGGCGGCGAGCTTGTAAAACATGATACGTGGCTGTCACAGAACGGGAAATATGTCTGTGTTGCGACGTGCAGCGAGCATGGGGAGTTTGTGTCGCGTGTAAAGCTGAACAAACACTTGGACGGGAAGTTTTACGTCAATAAGGTGACGAGAAAAGAGGGCGAGCAGGTGCGCGCGGCGATTAAAGAAAAATGTGCTGCGCAAAAGGTGAACACAAAACGGAAAAAGCCCAAAAAGGTAAAAGTTGTATAGAGAAGTGAGCCGAAATCACACAAGCCGCGCAAGAAAATTGCGCGGTTTTTTTGCGCCGAAAAACTGTTGTAAAACTGAATAAAAAACGGCTAAAAAAACCGTCAAAAATGAGTGGAAAAACTTTTTAAAAAGGTATTGACTAATTGAAAAAAACGTTTATACTTAAACTCGCTATCTTTAAAAAGTTGGGGGATTTTTATGCCGGGGTTTTTTAGGAAAATATTTTTTAACGAGTCGGAAATCACAGAAAAGCAGTACCGAAATTCCCGTATGTTTTTTATTGTCGAGGCGATGTGCTCGTCTCCGCTTGCAACGCTTGTTTCTGGTTCGTACCTTGCGGGGCTGTTTTGCTACCTCGGCGCGTCGGAAGCTGTCAGCAGCGTGATTATGTCCGTCGTTGCGCTGGCGGGCTTGGTACAATTTGTCTCGCCGCTTGTGGCGGAGCGTCTGCACCGCAGGAAGTTAATCTCGACAGCATTTTTTTCGTTTTTTAAGCTGTCGCTGGCCTTTATCATGTTTACTCCCATGCTGTTTGAAAATAAGCTCGTTGCGTTGGCGGTCGCCGCGTCGCTTTATTTAGCGGGTCATTTTGCCAATGCTTTTGTGACGCCGATGTATTCGGTGTGGCTTGTCAGCCTGCTGCCGGAGCAGGTGCGGGGGAAATACTTCGGAATAAAGGATGCATTTACGAACATTTCCTGCGCTGTTCTGTCTTACATAGGCGGTATGATTCTTGACGTATATACGAAAACGGGCGACCAAAGGAGGGGCTTGTGGGGCGTAGGCGTGCTTGTACTGGTGCTTGCATTAATTAATATTTCTTGCTTTCTGCCTGTGCGCGAGCCGATTATAGAGGAAGAAAAGAAAAAAATCAATCTGAAGGATATTTTTACAAAGCCTTTTAAAAACGCGCAATTCCGGCCTGTGCTCGTGATTAATATCCTATACCAATCCGCGCTGTATCTATCAACTGCGTTTTTTGCAATTTTTCAGGTGTCGCGGATGGGACTGAGCTATGAGCTGATCGGCCTGACGACATGTGTAAATATTGGGCTGCGTACTCTGCTCTCGCCCGTATGGGGAAACATTGCGAGCAAGTACTCGTGGTTTCGGTCGACGCGTTATTCCTTTTTAGCATGGGCTTTAAGTATGTTTGTCTATGTATTTATGACAAAGGAAAATGTACTTTGGATGATATGGGTTGCGACGGTGATTTCCGCGGTTGCGTGGGCGGGGATTGGACTTTCGCTGTTCGGGTTGCAATTTGACCTTGCGCCGAAGCAAAACACAAGCATCTATATTTCCTGTAACAGTGCGATGGCCGGGGTTGTCGGGTTTTTGTCGAGCCTTGCAGGAGCGGCGTTTATCGGTTTTACAAACGGGTATTCGTTTCATATTGGGTCCTTAGAAATCTGTGATATGCAATTATTGTTTATCGCCTCCACGCTGATTAGTATGCTCTGCATATGGTATATTAGGCGGCTGGAAAAGCGCATGAAACGCAAAAAGGCAGAAGAACGGAATGTAGAGCCTGCTTTGGTTTAGCGATGATTTTATTAATATGGTAAAAGATATAAAAAAGAAGCAGGTCTATTCGATCCGCTTCTTTTTTTGTTTTGTTTGATACCTTGCTGTTCTTTTCTTCAGAGAGCGTTATTAATATCATAGGATATATCACCTCATTACAATTATATCGTATTTAGTTTATCAATTCAAACTAAAAAACGAGGAACTGGAGAAATAAAAAACCGGAATAAACAAAGCTTATTCCGGTTTGGTGCTCGAGGCCGGGGTCGAACCGGCACGGGAATCACTTCCCACGGGATTTTAAGTCCCGGGCGTCTGCCTATTCCGCCACTCGAGCGAAATTCGTACTCAACTATATTACCACATTTATAAAGAATAGTCAATATATTTTGTAAAATTCAATTACTTCTATTTTTTGTGGCATTATGGTACGATACAGCCGGAATCAGACAAAGCTGTCTTTAATTCGTGAATATCAATATTACGCACATCTGTTTTATAACGCAGCGCGAGTGCAGCGGCGGAACCTGCGGCCTGTCCCATTGCCATACAAGGCGCTTTTACACGCAAGGCGGAGTTTGCAAGCCTGTCGCTTGAGACGCACCGCCCCGCAACAAGGAAACGGTCGAGCCCAGCGACAATCAGCGCGCGCAGCGGGATAGTAGGAATATGTTCCGTATCCAGATGTATTTGATGCACGTTTTTGGACGATATTTTTTCATGCTGGTGCAGGTCGACCGGATAATATGCATAGCAAATGCTGTCTTCCCACTTTTTTGCGCTGACATAATCGTCGACTGTAATATAGTAGTCACAGCGTACCCGCCGTGTTTCGCGGTAAGCAACGCCGTCGCACAGATACTCCATAGAAAAGTCCTTTTTGCTTGGGAAATTCTTTTTGACCCAATTAGTGACCCTTGCAAGGGAACGACGTCCCTCAATTTCAATTTTTTCCGCACATTGCTCATAGTCAGAATTGATTTCAACATGGTTGATGTTGTCGCCGTGATGGGTAAAAATTTCTCTGGGGTCACCGGCTACACCGGGCCAAAAGTCGCTTTTGATTAAAGAGCCATTTTGGATTTGTTCAACCATATTGTTTCGCATTTCTTCCTTAGACATATCAGCGGCTTCAAATGTGGAGGGAAAAAAACGGAGCGTGCCGGGCTGTAACGATGTATTATTGCCGCTTTCACCGAGCTCATAATTTGCGCCCGCGCATACGCTTGCGTCGCCGTCGCCGGTACAGTCAATCACATATTTTCCTAAAACGGCGCAAAGCCGCCCCTTTTTTGCGTATATGACAAGCCAGCTGTCATCTTGTTTCAACACATCTACAATTGTTGCGCCGAACAATAGGTCAACCTTTTCCTCGAGGCACATTGTGTCCATGATATTTACTTTGACGCCCTGACGGCTGTGTGTGATTCCTGCCTTAAATTCCGGAATTTTAGCAAACCCCATTTCGTTTAGACGATTTACAAATTCCCAGCCGATACCGCTGATTACCTGTTTTTCTCCAGCACAAAAAAGCCCAATATCGTTGTTGCCGCCTGCTGTCATAATACCGCCAAGCATATTGTTTTTTTCAATAAGACATGTCTTTGCTCCGAAACGGGCCGAAGCGAGGGCGGCACAAAAGCCGGCAGCACCGCCGCCGCAAACGATGATATCACATGTAGCAGTGATTGGTATTGATTTTGAATATGAAACTGTATCCATAATGATTAGCCTCCGTATGGATTGATAATTTTATTGTAGACTATAAAAATGGAGAATGTCAATTAAATTTATAAAAAATATGGAATAAAAATCAAATAAGTTCAAATAATAGAAATATATCATATTAAAAAGGCTGTTTGCAGTGCAATTTGACACAAAAACCGAGGTTATTACAAATTTCACAAAAAAAACAAAAAAAGTGCTTGACAAAGAGGATGTGGGGTGGTATACTAAAACACGTCGCTTGAGAGGGCAACCAAAAATACGCCC
>URQR01000079.1 GCA_900550065.1 uncultured Eubacteriales bacterium
TTGAGCTGTTTGAGTCAGAACAAGACGGAGGTGAAAGCCATAGTGCACGGCACCAATGTCCGAACTGCGGGATGCAGCACGATATAGACGACCCCAAATGCCCGTTTTGTAAGTTTAAATATGAATAAAAAGTGAACAAAAATCAAATAATTACTTGCAATTGTATTTTTGTTATGCTATACTATTTAAAAATTGCTATAAAGACGATGAAAAAGTCCAGTAAGTTCTGCATACGCCTGAGGAAGAGAGAAAGCGCCGTCGGCTGGAAGCGCTTTTTGAAACGGGCAGGACCCAACCTTCGCTTTGGAGTTGCGCGCTGAACAGTCCACGTATGTGGAAGTAGGCGTTGCCGGCGGCGGCCGTTACGACGCGAAAGAGCGCCCGCGCGAGCGGGAATATGGGTGGTACCACGGAACATAACGTTTCGTCCCTGTCAAGGATGCGGGGGCGGGACGTTTTTTTATTGAAAATCATGAAGGAGTTGTAAAATATGAAAGACCAGCTTGAAAAAATCAAGGCGCAGGCCATGCAGGCGCTCGAATCCGTTTCGGATTTAAAGCCGCTTGATGAGCTGCGCGTAAAGTATCTCGGCAAAAAGGGCGAGTTGACCGCCGTACTGCGCGGTATGGGCGCGCTTTCGCCGGAGGAGCGGCCAAAGATCGGTGCGCTGGCGAATCAGGTGCGCGAGCAGATCGAGGAAAAACTGCAAAGCAAAATTGACGAGCTTTCGGCAAAGTTGCAAAACGAAAAGCTGAAGGCGGAGGAAATTGATGTTACGATTCCGGGCAGACGCCGGGAGACCGGGAAGCTGCACCCGCTTTCCACCGTACTCAATCAGGTAAAGGATATCTTTATCGGCATGGGATTTTCCATTGCGGAGGGGCCGGATGTGGAGCTTGACTACTACAACTTTGAGGCACTCAATATCCCGAAAAACCATCCTGCACGCGACACGCAGGATACGTTCTATATCAATGAAAACGTCCTGCTGCGGACGCAGACCTCGCCGGTGCAGGTGCGTGTCATGGAACAGACAAAGCCGCCGATTCGGGTCATTGCGCCGGGACGCGTGTATCGCAGCGACGCGGTGGACGCGACGCATTCGCCGCTGTTCCACCAGATTGAGGGACTTGTGGTCGATAAGGGAATCACGATGGGCGACCTGAAGGGAACGCTTGAGGTGTTTGCAAAGGCGCTCTACGGCGAAGGGGCAAAAATTCGCTTCCGTCCGCACCACTTCCCGTTCACAGAGCCGAGCGCAGAGGTCGATGTGTCGTGCTTTGTATGTAACGGCACAGGCTGCAACGTCTGCAAGGGCGAGGGCTGGATCGAGATTCTTGGCGCAGGCATGGTACATCCGAAGGTACTGGCAAACTGCGGCATTGACCCGGAGGTTTACAGCGGATTTGCGTTCGGCATGGGGCTGGAGCGTATTGCAATGCGCCGCTACGACATTGACGATTTGCGGCTGTTCTTTGACAATGACCTGCGGTTCTTAAAGCAGTTTTAAATTGATATAAACTACTTCATTATTTTTTGATAGAAGGGAATGGCCTTAATATGAAAGTGGCAATGAGTTGGTTTAACGAATTCGTTGATATGTCCGGCATTACGCCGAAGGAATACGCCGACGCGCTTACCATGTCCGGCACCATGGTTGAAGGAACGGAGCAGATGGGCGCGGAAATCGAAAAGGTTGTAACAGGAAAGATTATTGATATTAAAAAACATGAGAATGCGGACACCTTGCAGGTTTGCATGCTCGACGTTGGACAGGAGGAGCCGCTGCAAATCGTGACCGGCGCGACAAATGTAAAGGTGGGGCAGATTGTGCCCGTTGCGCTGCACAAGTCGAGGATTGCCGGCGGCGTGCAGATCAAAAAGGGTAAGCTGCGCGGCGTTGCGTCGAATGGGATGCTCTGTTCGCACGAGGAACTTGGCCTCACGCCTGCTGACCTCGGCTATGAACCGGAGTACGGAATCCTGATACTTGACCCGGATACACCGATTGGCAAGGATATTAAAGAAGTGTTCGGCATGAACGAAACGGTAATCGAGTTTGAAATTACATCAAACCGTCCCGACTGCCAGAGTGTGATTGGCCTTGCACGCGAAACGGCGGTGACGTTTGACCGGCCGTTTACGCTGCACACGCCGAAGGCGGACGGCAATGGTGAGAATGTAGTCGATTTTGCCAAGGTGGATGTGCTTGATACGGCATACTGCCCGCGCTACTGCGCAAGAATGGTCAAAAACGTCAAGATTGGGCCGTCGCCCGACTGGATGGTAAAGCGCTTACAGGCGAGTGGTATCCGCTCAATTAACAATATTGTCGACATCACGAACTATCTGCTCTTAGAGTACGGCCAGCCGATGCACGCATTCGATTTGCGCGACCTGACCGGCTCGCACATTATCGTACGCCGCGCGGAAAACGGCGAAAAGATTACGACGCTTGACGAGGTGGACCGCGTGCTCGACGACTCCATGCTCGTCATTGCGGACGAGGCGCGTGCAGTCGCGGTTGCGGGCGTAATGGGCGCGCTCAACTCCGAGGTGAAGGACGACACGACGACAGTCCTGTTTGAGAGCGCGAACTTTGACGGTGCGTCGGTGCGCGTGACGGCGAAAAAGCTTGGTATGCGCACGGAGGCTTCCGCGAAATACGAAAAAGGACTGGACCCGAACATGACGCTCGATGCGGTAAACCGTGCGTGTGAGCTGGTGGAACTGCTTGGCGCCGGAGAAGTAGTCGGTGGTGTGATTGACATACATGGCGATTTGCCGAAGGGGAGGACGCTTGCGCTCCGCCCGGACAAGATTAACGTGTTTTTGGGGACGAACGTCAGCACAGACTTTATGGTTGATACGCTCCGCAAGCTGGATTTTGAAGTAGATACAGACGCAATGATGGTCACCGCGCCGACGTACCGCGCCGACGTGGAGGCTGAGGCCGACCTCGCGGAGGAAATCGCGCGGATTTACGGATATAATAAGATTGAGTCGACATTGATGGCAGGGCAGATTACGACGGGCGGCAAAAATGAAAAGCAGCGGCTCGAAGATACGGTCAAGGCTGTTTTAACGGCGCAGGGCATGTATGAGATCATGACGTATTCGTTCACGAACCCGAATATCTTTGACCGGCTGCGTATCCCAGCGGATTCCCCTATGCGGAAAACGGTTGTCATCAGTAACCCGCTCGGCGAGGAAAACTCCATCATGCGGACGACAACGCTTTCGTCCATGCTGGAGATTTTGGAGAAAAACTACAAGCAGCGCAATGCGTCCGCGCCGCTCTTTGAGTTGGCGAAGATTTACGAGCCAATCGAGGGCGAACAGCTCCCGAACGAGCGTGACATCATTACGCTCGGCATGTACGGCAGCGGTGATTTTTACGATTTGAAGGGCGTTGTGGAAACGCTTTTGGATACGGCCGGCGTTACGAACTACAAGTTCGTGCCGCAGAAGGAGAACCCAACGTACCACCCGGGCCGCTGCGCAGATATTTATATCAACGGAAAGCTTGCCGGCCGGTTAGGGCAGGTGCATCCGCAGGTGGTAAAGAACTACAATATGGATACGGACTGCTATTTGGCGGAAATCAGCTTCGATGCGGTTTTAGAGGCAGCGGGTGAGAGCCAGACGTATAAAAAGCTTCCGAAGTACCCGTCCGTATCGCGCGATATTGCCGTATTGGTAGACGACGCAGTTTTGTCGGGCGACATTGTGGATACGATTCAAAAGTCGGGCGGCAAGCTGTTAGACCATGTCGAATTTTTTGATGTTTATAAGGGCGCGCAGATTCCGGCAGGCAAAAAGAGCATGGCGTATTCGGCGGTGTTCCGCGCGGACGACCGGACGCTGACTGATGAAGAAATTTCAAAAGTCATGGATAAAATTTTGCGTTCGCTTGAAACTAATCTTGGGGCGACGCTTAGATAGGAAAAAATTATAAATTACTGTTGCATTGTACAAATAAGTGTGCTATAATCAATTTGTTATGGGCGCAGCCTGTAATAATTTAGCAGAAAGGAGCGCTGTAGCATGAAAGAAGGAATCCATCCGGATTATAAGCCGACGACGATTACGTGTGCGTGCGGTGAAGTGATTGAAACTTCTTCGACAAAAGAGGATATCCGTGTTGAAATCTGTTCGAAGTGCCATCCGTTCTTTACGGGTAAGCAGAAGCTGGTTGACACAGGCGGACGTGTTGAGAAGTTTAAAAAGCGTTTTGGCTTGGAGAGGTAAGAGTGCCAAAGCGTGAATTTTGTGTTAGCAGATAACCCCTTCGCGGATACTGGAATCTCCAACCATTTCTGGGAGGGTGGCGTTTTTTCAAACATATCAGGAGGTGAATACAATGATTAAAGAGGTAAAGACGGCGATTATTGAGCAGTACCGGGTACATGAGACCGACACGGGTTCGCCGGAGGTACAGATTGCTATGCTCACAGAGCGCATCAACCACTTAAATGAGCATCTGAAGATTCATAAGAAGGACCACCATTCCAGACGCGGTCTGTTGAAGATGGTTGGTAAGCGCCGCGGCCTGTTGGACTATTTGATGAAGAACGACATCGACCGCTACCGTGAAATCGTAAGTAAGCTGAACTTAAGAAAGTAGTTTTATATATAAATGGGCGGAAAATCCCTTTCCGCTCATTTATTGTATACTTATTAACAAATTTAGGCGTAAAAGTATCCGGTTACGGTGGGAATTGACGGTTAGCAGTTAGATTTGCGCTTTGTTAAGGGTGATTCTTTGCAGAGCATGAATCTAAGTGCTAAACTTCAGTTTTTGCCGTCTTCGGAGTCAAAATTTATACAGAAGAGAGGTAAAAATTTATGTTTAGAACGTTTGAAACCACACTGGCGGGCAGGCCGCTGGTGATTGAAACAGGAAAAATGGCGCAGCTCGCGAATGGGTCGTGTCTCGTGCGCTACGGCGATACGGTTGTACATTGTACGGCGACCGCGTCTGCAAAGCCGCGCGACGGAATTGACTTTTTCCCGCTCAGCGTCGACTATGAAGAAAAGCTTTATGCGGTCGGCAAGATTCCGGGCAGCTTTATGAAGCGTGAGGGCAGGCCGAGTGAAAAGGCGATTCTCACCTCGCGTGTGATTGACCGCCCGATTCGACCGCTGTTTCCGTCCGACCTTAGAAACGACGTTTCGGTTGTTACAACGGTAATGAGCGTGGAGCAGGACAATCCGCCGGAGGTTGCGGCGATGATTGGCGCATCTATCGCGATTTCAATTTCGGATATCCCGTTTGCAGGCCCGATCGGCGGCGTATGGGTCGGCTTGGTTGACGATGAATTTGTCATCAATCCGACGGTGGAGCAGCGTGAAAAGAGTTTGATGCAGCTTACGGTTGCGGGCACACGGCAAAAGGTTGTTATGATTGAGGCGGGCGCGCAGGAAGTTGAAGAAGATAAGATGCTCGCGGCGATTAAATATGCGCATACAGAAATTATCAAGATTTGTGATTTCATTGACAGCATCGTCGCAGAAATTGGCAAGCCGAAGTTTGAGTACGACCATATTGTGGTTGACCCGCAGATGTATGAGGATGTAAAAGAATTTGCGATTGAAAAGGTACGCGCTGCGCTTGATACGGACGATAAGACCGTGCGCGACGCACGTATGAAGGTTGTGACTGAAGAAGTTGTTGCTGAGTTTGCGGAAAAATATCCGGACAGCGAGGCGGCGATTGGCGAGGTGCTCTATAAGCTTCAAAAATACGTAGTGCGCCGCTGGATTTTAGACGACGGTAAGCGTGTGGACGGGCGCGGCCTTGACCAGATTCGTCCGCTTGCGGCGGAGGTTGGCCTTTTGCCGCGCGTACATGGTTCGGGTATGTTTACGAGAGGGCAGACGCAGGTATTGACCGCTGCGACGCTTGGTCCGCTTAACGATATACAAAAGCTTGACGGTATTGATGAGGAAGAATATAAGCGCTATATGCATCACTATAATTTCCCGTCCTATAGTGTCGGCGAAACCCGCCCGTCGAGAGGGCCGGGCCGCCGTGAAATTGGTCACGGTGCGCTGGCTGAGCGTGCGCTTGAGCCGGTGATTCCGTCGGAGGAGGAGTTCCCGTATGCAATCCGTCTCGTTTCTGAAGTATTAAGCTCGAACGGTTCGACCTCGCAGGGGAGTATTTGCGGCAGCACGCTGGCGCTTATGGACGCCGGCGTACCGATTAAGACGCCTGTTGCGGGTATTTCGTGCGGCCTTGTGAGTGAGGGCGACCGCTTTATTACAATGGTGGACATTCAGGGGCTTGAAGATTTCTTCGGCGATATGGACTTTAAGGTTGCGGGCAGTAAAAAGGGTATCACGGCGATTCAGGTCGATATCAAAACCGACGGTCTGTCGTTTGAAGTAATTGAAGAAGCGCTCAGAAAGACGCGTGATGCGCGGTATTATATTTTGGATGAGGTTATGCTTAAGGAAATTGCGGCACCGCGCGACCATTTGTCCGCTTATGCGCCGAAGGTTGCGATGATGCAGATTGACCCGGATAAGATTCGCGATGTCATCGGTACAGGCGGTAAGGTGATTCAAAAGATTGTTGCTGACACAGGCGCGAAGATTGATATCGAGGACGACGGCCGCGTATTGATTTTTGCAGTTGACCAGGCGAGCGGCGCAGCGGCGCAGGCGGCGATTGAAGCAATTGTAAAAGAGCCGGAGGTCGGCGAGATTTATACGGGTAAGGTTGTCCGTATTATGCAGTTTGGCGCGTTTGTGGAAATTCTGCCGGGCAAGGACGGTTTGATTCATATTTCTAAGCTCGACAAAAAGCGTGTGGAAAAAGTCGAAGATGTTGTCAACATTGGCGACGAAGTGACGGTAAAGGTTATAGAAATCGACAAGCAGGGTAGAATAAACTTATCCCGCAAGGATTTACTGTAAAATATAAAAAAAATAAATGCGGGCACAGATGCGTGCCCGCATTTTTATCTTACTGCGAGGTGGTATGATGTACAAAACATATGAATTGCAAAACGGCCTGCGCATTGTGTGCGAATATATCGGCTACGTCCGTTCCGTTTCGGTCGGCGTTTTTGTAAAAAACGGCTCGCGCCATGAGCCGCAGGAGCTGTCCGGTATTTCACATTTTATTGAGCACATGCTTTTTAAAGGAACGCAAAACCGCAGCGCGCTTGCGATTGCCGAGGAAATTGACACAGTAGGCGGAAACCTGAACGCCTATACGACAAAGGAGTACACCTGTTTTTATGCGAAGATGCTCGATGAAAACTTGGACACTGCACTCGATGTACTGTCGGACATGCTCCTTCATCCAAAGCTTGACGACGGCGATATTGCACTGGAAAAAAACGTGGTGTACGAAGAAATCGCTATGTATGAGGATGCACCGGAGGATATGGTGCACGAGATGATTATGGAAACGGCGTGGGGAAAGGAAAGCGGCCTCGGCGCATCGACGCTTGGCACGCGGGAAACGCTGTCTAAAATCGACGCGAAGGTGATTCGGGATTATATGGCGCAGACTTATACGCCAAAAAACTGTGTCATCGCCGTAGCAGGTAATTTTGGCGACGACCTTATAGCGCATATCGAACGATATTTTGGGGCGTGGACCGGCGCCAATGAAATCACAGGGGCTTTTTACGAGCAATATAGCGCGGGCTGTTTGCTGCGGAAAAAAGAGATTGAGCAGGTACACTTTTGCCTCGGCTTTCCGGCGTATCCGTCGGAGGACGAGCGCAACTATCCGGCACTTGCGTTTAACAATGTGTTTGGCGCGGGAATGAGCTCCGCCCTGTTTCAAAAGATTCGTGAGCAGCGCGGCTTGGTTTACTCGATTTTTTCCTACATGGCGAGCTATCTTGACACGGGAATGTTTATAATCAGCGCGAGTATGAAGCCGGAAAACCTCAGAGAGGTGTTAACACTCATTTATGACGAAATTGAGACTGCAAAACAACAGCCGCTCGACGAAAAAACGATGTTTAAAGCAAAGCAGCAGCTTAAGGGCAACTATATTTTGGGGCTGGAAAACGTCAGCTCGCGGATGCAGAGCATCGGCCGCGCAAAGCTGCTGCTCGATAAAGTACGGACACCGGAGGAAATCTTAGGCCGCATTGAGCGGATTAATCCGGAAAATACGTATGACTGTACAAAGGAAATATTCGACTTTGCAAAGATGAGCGCGAGCGCGATTGGCAATATTGCAGAGGACAAAAGGGACATGTTCCGGTTTTAATTTGTATATCCGTAAAATATTTCTTGAAATTTTATATAAAAGAGCATATAATAAATTTATCATAATAATTTTGAAGGGTTTTATAATAAGCTGTAAAAAACATACGCAAAGGGGCGCCTTTATGCTGAGCAAAGAAAAGCTAATTAAGTCAGAACGGATATTTGAAGGGAAAATCATCAATCTGCGGATCGATACGGTAGAGGTCGTACAAAACGGCAATATTACGACGCGCGAGCTGGTAGAGCATCCGGGTGGCGTAGGGATTGTTGCGGTAACCAAAGAAAACAAGGTTTGCATGGTTAAGCAGTACCGCAGGCCGTTTGATGAAATGATTATGGAAATTCCGGCAGGTAAGCTCGAGTGGGGCGAGGATCACTATCAGTGCGGCGTGCGGGAGCTGCGCGAGGAAACGGGTTATAGCGCTGAGCAGTTTATCTATCTTGGCGAGTTTTACGCAACGCCGGGGTTCTGCAATGAGAAAATCCATATCTATCTTGCGACGGGACTGCACGCAGGAGAAAATGATTTGGACGAAAACGAGTTTATCGAGCTGTACGAATACAGCTTTGATGATTTGATTGATATGATTATGGAAAATAAAATCAAAGACGGGAAAACGGTAATCGGCGTTTTGAAGG
>URQR01000080.1 GCA_900550065.1 uncultured Eubacteriales bacterium
AAAAAACTCAATACGACAAAACTAAATCCGATCATTACCAACCGTATGCCACCTCGGGATAAATCATATTCGTCCTGCGGTGTCCCGAAAATAATAACCGGAAATGTTATAAGATTTATAATATGCGTGATAATCGTACAGATCGCCAAGGCAAAAATTATTTTATGAATAAAATCTTCATTAAAAGAAAACCGATGCATTGTAAAGTAGAGAGCGTAAGAAAAAAATGGAAGCGTTACGGAAAAACTTTGCAATACCGATTGATCGAAATTACATAGTGTGGGAATAAAGCAAGCGACTCCAAATAAGATCATTAACCAGACCATCGGTGTTCGGAATCGTTCATTACTTTTTCTTTTCGACACCGATGATAAACAAGTTGCCACCAAAAGCCCCATCAATAAAGAGTAGGATATGGCCTTTGCTGCTTGTGCCGACACCAAATCGAATGGCTGAAAGAATGAGACCGTCGCCAAACAATAAAATAGAAACAATATTTTTATTAAGCGAATCATGCTTTTTCGGCCAGATTATCTATATTTTCTGTCATTACATTATTTCCCCGAACGTCCAAGACGAGCAAAATAAAATGAAAGTGCATTCAGGAAATGACGTATTTTCATTCGAAAAAATGATTGCCGATTCTCCGCGTTATCATTAAACCAGATAATTGGACAACTATTGACCGGAATCTTATGCGCACGGACATAAACATTGAGAAGCCGTTCTGCCATATATCCATAAACCCTTTTTTGAACTGTATCGTAATGACTTATATCAATTCGTTTTTCAACCTCGTTTAGGAGTGGAAACAGCCAATTACAATATTTGTCAAACTCTGTCCACGACATAATAAACATATTAAAATGCTTTAGCACATGACTACTACGCATTATATAATTAAAAGCCTCTCTATATATAGGAGGCTGCGTCTCATGGATCACGGCTTCCAATGTCCTGAGATCATCACTCACATGGGCATAACAATAATTCATGAACAACGAACAATCATAATTGATCCCCTTAGGCATTATAATAATACCTGTCTGAAGTTGTTTTAAAATACGAGCCGGGACTCCCAAATCCATTTTATAGAAATCTTTTGTCGGAAAAACCGTTATTGGGAATCCACGTTTGCACTGCCCGTGAAAATCAAAATATCGTCTATAGTGACATAGACCGACATAATCGACGTTTTTCAGGTTTTTCCAAGCCCAATACATTCCAGTCAGTTCACAATAGCTCTGATTTTTGCAACTTATATTGTCCCCCGTATTATCCCCTTGTATATTTAAATCTATTTTAGAGATATCCTTACCAACTTGCAATGGCATATACGGTTCGGCAGTCGCCATAATATCTTCTTTATGACAACATACTAACATGGTCAATTTCATAATCCACGATTTGCTATATTTATCACTTGCTCTACTATCGGAGCCATATCGTAATATTTATATTCGGCTAGCCGCCCTCCAAAAATCACATTCAGTTCTTTGTCCGCCAGTGCCTTATACTGCAAATAGAGAGACATATTTTTGTTATCGTTTACCGGATAATAAGATTCCATACCCGGTCGCCATTCGGTTGAATATTCTTTCGAAATAACTGTTCTAGGAATCCGGTCAATCTCTTGGCCGAACATTTCGAAGTGTTTATGTTCAATGATGCGGGTATAGGGAATATTTGCTTCTGTGTAATTGACGACAGCATTTCCCTGATAGTTAGCAGTGTCGTAAATTTCCTCTTCAAAACGAACAGTACGATACTCCAACTTTCCGAAACGGGATTCGTAATATTCGTCTATCTTTCCTGTAAAAATAATTTTATCGGCAATATTTTCCCAATAGGTCCGATTGTCAAAAAAATCCGTGGCGACTTTTGTTTCAATTCCAACAAGTAAGCCCTCGATCAACTTATTGTAGCCCCCGATAGGAATCCCTTGATATTTGTCATTGAAATAATTATTATCGAATACAAAACGAACCGGTAATCGTTTAATAATAAATGCAGGCAACTCAAGACAATTCCGTCCCCATTGCTTTTCAGTATAACCTTTTATCAGCTTTTCATAGATATCTTTTCCGATCAATAATATTGCCTGTTCTTCCAAATTCCGAGGCTCTGTAACTCCGGCTTCTTTCATAGCAACCAGCGCTACACGGCGTTGCTCCTCAATTTTCAAACGAGCCTCTTCAGGAGTCGTCACACCCCACATCTGGTAAAACGTATTCATATTAAACGGTAAATTATATAATTTACCCTTATAATTTGCAACAGGAGAATTAGTATAACGATTAAATTCAACAATGGAATTCACCAAATCCCACACTTCCTTATTTGAGGTATGGAAAATATGCGCTCCATACTTATGTACATTTATACCTTCAATATTTTCACAATAGATATTACCTCCAAGATGGGGACGCTTGTCAATGACAAGGCACCGCTTACCAGCTTGTTTGGCCTTATAGGCAAACGTTGCGCCGAATAAACCGGCGCCAACAACCAAATAATCGTACCGTCTGGACATTCAGCAATATTTATTTCGACAGTTTAGCACGTATAACAGCTGCAAACTCCATTGCAAAAGGATCTTTGCCAAGGTACAGCATACCGGCATATACAACAACTCCGACAATTGACGAAATAATAATCGTAGCGAAGTCGGTAAGGTCACTCATGCGTATTCCCCAACATACGGCAAACATCAGCATCGCAGCCAGTAAATAGAAAATATATTTTCTGTTCAGCAACTTGAACGGCAAATATTTCACCCCCAGAATTATCATGGTTATAGTTACGCATGATTCGGCTATGACAGTAGCAATTGCAGCTCCGTTTTGCGCATATTGGGGAATTAACACAAGATTGAGTGTAAAATTGACAATAGCCCCCACGAGAGTGGACATAATGACTATATTCTCCTTCCCTTGCGGATATAACACTTGAATACCCACAACATTCGAGAGTGCTATAATCAAGACAATAGGTGATATAACTTGTAATGTTATGATCGCGGGCTCATAAGAATCACCACATAATACGCGTATTAACGACGGAGCCAATACAAATAACCCAACAAACAGCGGAAGGCTAAAAGCGACAACAAAATCCATTGCCCGCTGCGATAATCTGTCAAATTCTGCCTTTTGCCCTGTCGTAATAAGATTGGACTAACGCGGCAACATGACAGTTCCTAACGCCAGAGTCAATCCAAGTAGCATCTTTGTCAATTTCGTCGCTCCAACATAATAACCAACATTTGTCGGATCTTTCATAAAGCCCAACATCACAGTATCGAGATTGACATATATACTGATAATCAGATTTAATACAAAAATATGCAACGCCGGTTTAAGATGACGTAACGGACGTAGTTCACTAAATTGCAAAAGGCGTATCCGTATATATTTTCGTAATCTTATAAAGTTAAATACATTTCCGCCAACAACCCCGATAACACTATATGCAGCATAGTACATCAGATCATCCTTAGTCCGAACTAAAACAAATAATAGGATTACAGATACTACTTTTACAATTAATCCTCGGATCGTAATGTATTTAAAATCTTCAACCCCCTGATAAAACCATTTTCTCTTAGAGCTGGCTCTCCAGCATTTTCGCAAAGTCGGCCTTCGCTTTCGCGCCGACGGACTTGTCAACGATTTCTCCGTTTTTAAAAACCATAACCGTCGGAATCGTCATCACCTTAAACTGCTCCGCAAGCGCCATCTGCTCGTCGACATTAATCTTTCCGACCTTCGCACGCCCCGCAAAATCGTCCGCAAGCTCATCAATGAGCGGTGACACCATCTTACACGGTCCGCACCAAACCGCCCAAAAATCTACCAGCACCGGCACGTCCGATTTTAATACTTCGTTTTCAAAATTATCTTTCGTAATCGTAACAACATTCTCTCCCATGTTCTGTCCCTCCTTATATATTTTTTTCTTTAATCATATTTTATTTATCCGCATAAGTCAATAGAATTATGCGTTAATTTTCAATTTATTAACAAAATTTTCATAGGTCTAAATACTCGCGTCCAACAACCTCGCACAGCGCCCGTGCATTCGTAATATCACACATTTTTTTTATGTAGTCCTGCGTCTCGGCAACCTTTGTGTAAACAAAGACGCTGACGTCGCCCTCGTAAACGGTATCTTTTATCACATACCCGCCGCCCAGCGTTTCATATTGTACCTTACCAAACATGGTATAATCACAGTTTACCTTCACAATGTCGCACAGCGTCCGCGTAATGATGCCCGCCGCGTCGACGCCTAACTTTGCGCTCGCTCCGTAGGCGCGTACAAGCCCGCCCGCGCCGAGCAGGGTACCGCCGAAATAGCGCGTGACTACAACGGCAACGTCAATCAGCCCCTCTTTGCGCAGCACCTCCAATACCGGCACGCCCGCCGTACCGGACGGCTCGCCGTCGTCGCTGTAGCGCATGATATTATTTTCCCCAATGATGTAGGCGTAGACGTTGTGCGTCGCGTCGTAATACTGCGCGCGCATCTGCGCAATCAGCTCAAGCGCGGCCTCCTCCGTGCTAACCGGGCGCACCGCCGCCAAAAAGCGCGACTTCCGCTCGACCATAGATGCGCTTGCCTCCGCCGCTACCGTCTTATAAAAAGGTTTCATTCATCACACCTGCCTGTCCGTCACGTACCGACGCACCGTATTATAACACGCGGCGTCGACTAACGCGGTGACTAAAATCCCCGTCTCGGCATATTCTTCGTTCAAAACGACCTGGTCTTCATGCAGAGCAGATACGAGCCGCGCCTCACTGTACGGAATGCAGAGCGACACCTCCCGCTTTCTGCCCGGCACAACCTCCTCGACCGCCTCGAGCAGCGCGTCAATGCCTGTCCGCTCCTTTGCAGAGATGCACACCGTTTTGGTACACGATTCCACCGTATGCGGAAGAATTTTTCCTTCCGCAAGGTCCATCTTGTTGAGCACCGCAACCGTCGGCTTCCCGCCCGCGCCAAGCTCGCTCAAAATCCGCTCCACAACCTCAATATGCGCAGCAAATTCGTCGTTTGACGCGTCAATGACGTGCAAAAGCACGTCGGCGAGCGCGGCCTCCTCGAGTGTCGACTTAAACGCCTTGACCAAATGGTGCGGCAGCTTCCGAATAAAGCCAACTGTATCGACCAGCAAAATCTCGCGGTTGTCGGACAGCGTAAGGCTGCGCTGCGTTGGGTCGAGCGTCGCAAACAGCTTGTCCTCCGCAAACACCTGTGCGTCTGTCAGCAGGTTTAAAAGTGTGGACTTCCCCGCGTTTGTATAGCCAACGAGCGCGACAACGGTCTTGTTGTCTTTCTCGCGCCGCGCACGCAGAAGGCCGCGATGTTTTTCGACCTCTTTTAGTTCGTCCGACAAAAACTCGATCCGCCGCCGGATATGCCGCCGGTCGGTTTCGAGCTTTGTTTCGCCCGGACCGCGCGTACCAATTCCGCCGCCGAGCCGCGAAAGCGCGCGGCCCATGCCGGTTAGACGCGGCAGCATGTACCGGAGCTGCGCCAATTCAACCTGTATTTTGCCCTCCTTCGTCGCCGCCCGCATCGCAAATATGTCTAAAATCAGGGACGTGCGGTCGATGACCTTACGCTCCAAATGGTCGGATATATTGCGCACCTGCACGGGCGAAAGTTCGTCGTCAAAGATAATCGTGTCCGCGTCTAATTCGTCAGCCGCATTTCTTAGCTCCTCTAATTTTCCGTCGCCAATATACGTCGCCGCGTCCGGCGATTTCCGGTTCTGTACCAGATAGCCCACGACCTCGACGCCGGCCGTTTTCGCCAATTCTTCGAGCTCCGCAATCGACTCCTCCGTCGTATCGAGCAGCACATCGCCGCTCCCCGTGTGTACGCCCACCAAAATGGCCCGTTCTATTTGTGTCTCTGTTTCATGCATCATACTCATTCACCACCTTTGCGGCACAAAGGTTTCCTTTCTCCGGAATATGTAATTTTCACATGATTCCCCGTAGCTTCTGTATAGATTTATTATAGCAAATTGCTGTTTATATACAATCCCATTCGTATAATTCTGCCGTACGTTTGATAAGCTCCCCTTTTAATTCTTCTTTAAAATCCGCATATTTTAAGTATGTCCGCACCATTTTATCGATATATTCATTTTGGGGCTCAGCATCGACGCGCTTTTTCAGCAGCCGCTTCCTTTGTACTAAGGTGTAGCGCTGCGTCTTCCCCTCCGTCCAGCCCATATAATCACGCTCAATAAACATAATCGCCCGGATAATCTGTTCTACTTCATATCTGCGCCGATTTTGCTCAGACAGTTCACATTTTTTGTCTATCTCAATTTCGGGCTTGGCGCCGATTTCATGCAGGAAAAATTCACTCATAAGATGGCTGCCGTATTCGTTCGGATGAACCCTGTCCGCACGGATTGGATTCTTATCCATATGCTCCATTAATATACTTCTCATATCAATCAACATAATATGATACCTTCTCGCAACATCAGCAGCTACATTTTTAAAATATTCCAGCGCTGTATCGGCGTACCAGTTTTCAGTCGCCGATTCTGTATACGCATCATACGGGGTCGGCGTACATAAAATAGGAATTGTCTGTGCTTTTTTACACAAATCTATAAGACGTTCGAGCGTATTCTCGTACCTAAAACGCAGCGCGTCCCTTTTCCTGATTTTGTCCTCCGTTTCCTCCCTCGGATTATACAATTGCGGCTCAGCATCATTCATGCCGAACATGATAACCACATATTTCGGAAACAGATTAAAGCAGTCGCAGTATAGGCGGTTCGCCTCATTTGCCCTGTATCCCCGCGTCCCCGATATACCACAATTATAAAAACCAATTTTCAGCTCCGGGTAATGCTTTATAAAATACTCAATAATTTCGGCCACCCAAATCCCATCTGCCGTTATGCTATCACCCAAAAAACAGATTCTGTCGTTTTTGTCTAACTTCAGTTTCACTGATAGCACCTCCCCGTAGTTCCTATAATAGTCTTATTATAGCAGATTGCAGTGAATTTATATAGGTATTTTTTTAATTTTTTCGGCAAAGTTTACTTTTAAGTGCATTTTCTGTATAGTACAAGTAACGACAAAAAAAGGGGGGGGACTTTGATGCTATTCGGAATGCCGACATTAATTGAAACGGAAACGCTAACCGACTGTGTGCAATTATGCAAGGCGCTTGGCCTTGATTTTATCGAGCTGAATATGAACCTGCCGGCGTATCAGGCCGATGTATTGGATATAGAACAGCTTAACCGTATCCACAATACACAAAATATTTTTTTTACAATCCACCTCGACGAGAACCTAAATGTCTGTGACTTCAACCGCCTGGTGGCCAGCGCCTATCTCGAAACAGTGCTGCAAACAATTGAAGCCGCGAAACGGATTGGCGCACCTGTTCTTAACATGCATATGGCGGGCGGCGTCTATTTTACTTTGCCGGACAGGCGTGAATACCTCTTTTCCCGTTACCGCGACAACTATCTCTCTGCGCTTTCCCGCTTCCGGCAGGCATGTGCGCACGCCATTGGTACGAGCGGGATAAAAATAACTATTGAAAACACAAATGGATACCCGGATTTTATAAAAGAAGGCATCGAGCTGCTTTTGGAAAGCAATACCTTTGCCTTGACACTCGACACCGGGCATAGCCGCTGCGTCGGCGGTATTGACGAGGCGTTTATCCTATCCCATTCGGATAGATTGGCGCATATGCATCTGCATGACGCGTCCGGTAAAAAAGATCACCTACCGCTTGGGGTAGGCGATATGCCGCTGCAAACGTATCTTTCACTCGCAAAAGAGCACAGCTGCCGTGTCGTACTGGAAACAAAAACAATCAGCGGCCTGCGTGAAAGCGTTAGTGTATTAAACAGCTATTTAGTATAAAAAAGTCCCGCGTTCGCGGGACTTTTTTTATGTCTCCATACCCAAATATTCCATCATTCCTTTTACGTATGTAAGCTTCATCTGTCTTATCTCAAACGGCGTGGTAACCGGGATTTACTTGCAGAATAGTAAGCAAATCCGGTGAGTACCCACACCGGAGCTTGCCATTCCGGCAAGCAATGCTCGTGTTTATACACCCGTGTAAACTTGTTAAGGACTGCCCCAAACCCCTGAACGATTTTTTTATAATATCGGCTACGCTCCTACGGAGCTAATCACTTACTTCTTTTACCGAATCCGTTGATGATAGTACCTTTGACTCCGTTTTCCAAGATGCCCTTAATAGCCCCTCTTGTATCCAGCCCCAGTGTGTCATCAATTATGTCGAATGCGTCTTTGATTTTATTGCAGCCACGGCGAGCAAGTGAAATCCCGGTTACTGTATCCACAATCTTTCCAGTGAATTTGCGGGCATCAAGCATACCCGAAAATACAATAGACAGATTCTTGTCCACAGTTTGTACTTCAACGGTAGCGCCCTTTTGCTTAATCTGTGCTATATCGTTGTAAACTTTCACAGATTCCAGCGGAAGGATGTCAATGAGTTCACGCTCTTTCTTGAATAATCCCATTTCTTTTTCAAAGATGATTTTCTGTGATGTAAGAATCAGTTGTAATATTCCCTTATAATTTTTGCTTGTAACGACTCCCTCGTACAGCACAACTTCATCAGCCAGCAATTCATAGTTTCCCATAGTTTTCTCCTCTCTGTTCGTTATTAATTTGTGATAATACTTTTAGCTTTAAAAATATTCTTGCTGGATTAGGGGACACTCGTCCATACAAGCAGGATTAGGATAACTAGTATTTT
>URQR01000081.1 GCA_900550065.1 uncultured Eubacteriales bacterium
ATGATACAATTTCAAGTATGATTATACTATAAAGCGTGCCGCAAGACAAGAGGAACATACGAAAAACAGGAGAAAATTTTACATATAATTTGGCTGTGCCACCCGGCTGTGTGCGGCTTGCACTATACGCTGCGCCCGGTGCAGGGGAGATATGTAAAAAGATACAGATCCATAGGATGGGGAGCGAAAAACATGGTAATCTTAGGAATCGACCCGGGGATTGCAATTGTCGGCTGGGGCGTTGTGGATTTTACGGGGAATAAATTTAAGACGATTGCGTACGGCGCAGTTACAACGCCGGCGCATACGCCGCTGACGCGGCGGCTGCAAAGCATTTACGACGATCTCGGCGCAATTATTGACAAATATAAGCCGGAGGCGGTTGCGGTCGAGGAGTTGTTTTTTAACACGAACGTGAAAACGGCAATTACTGTAGCGCACGCACGCGGGATTGTTCTGCTCTGTGCGGCACAAAAGGGGATACCCGACTTTGAGTATACGCCGCTACAAGTCAAGCAGGCCATCACCGGCTACGGCCGGGCGGATAAGGCGCAGATGCAGAACATGGTAAAGGTGATGCTCGGGCTGCCCGCGGTTCCGAAGCCGGACGATACGGCGGATGCGCTCGCTATTGCGATTTGCCATGCGCATTCATGTAATTTAAGCAAGCTGGGATATATTTAAAAAGGGCTGGCAGATACCACAAGAACTGCCAGCTTCTTACTGCAATTGTTATCAAAAAGAAATTTGACTGTATGGGACGCAGGGTGTATAATAATAGCGTAAAGTGCTGAATTATACGCCTTTTTTGCGTATTGTAAAAGAGGGGAACGGAGCGGCGGATGTTTTATTATATTGCGGGCACACTTGCCCATAAAGAGGACGGCTTCGCAGTGATTGACGCGGGGGGCGTCGGCTATAAGCTATTAACGTCGCTGAGCAGCTTAGACCGGTTAGGGGCTGTCGGAAGCGACGCGAAAATGTATACATATTTGTACGTGCGCGAGGGGATTTTTGATTTGTACGGCTTTGCGAGCGAGGAGGAACTAAATATGTTTCTGCTCCTGACGGGCGTGTCCGGCGTAGGGCCGAAGGCTGCGCTCGCGGTGCTTAGCGTGATGTCTACCTCTGCGCTTTCACTTGCGGTGGTGTCGGGCGACACGAAGTCGATTACGCGCGCCAATGGCGTAGGGCCGAAGGTGGCGCAGCGGATAGTCATGGAGCTGAAGGACAAAATCAAAAACGAAGATTTGATTGCGATGGATACGGCGGGCGAGACTGCCGGAGGCGGCGCGTTTTTACCTGCAAATGAAGCGGTAGAGGCGCTGTGTGTGCTGGGCTACAGTGCATTTGAAGCAAAGCAGGCGCTTTCCGGTATCGATTTGTCACAGGATTTGGAGCTTGTGATTCGCGACGCGCTGAAAAAACTGATGAAGTAGGGGTTAGATAGATGAATTTTGAGGATAACTTGGACAACCGGCTTGTTACGAGCGAGTTTACGAATGATGACGAGGTGGAAACGAGCCTGCGCCCGCGCGCGCTTGACGAATACGTCGGGCAGAAAAAGGCGAAGGAGACACTGGCGATTTACATAGAGGCGGCGCGTACGCGCAAAGAGGCGCTCGACCATGTGCTGTTATATGGCCCGCCGGGGCTTGGCAAGACGACGCTCGCGGCGATTATTGCAAACGAGATGGGCGTCAGCATCCGTATTACGAGCGGCCCGGCGATTGAAAAGGCGGGCGACCTTGCGGCGATTTTGACGAATTTGTCGGAGCACGACATTTTATTTATTGACGAAATCCACCGCCTGAGCCGGAGCGTAGAGGAGGTGCTCTACCCGGCGATGGAGGACTATGCACTCGATATCATTATCGGAAAAGGGCCGAGCGCGCGGTCGCTGCGGATTGACCTACCGAAGTTTACACTTATTGGCGCGACGACACGGGCGGGCCTTCTGACCGCGCCGCTGCGCGACCGCTTTGGCGTGATTAGCCGGCTGGAGATGTACACGCCGGACGAGCTTGTAAAAATTGTGACGCGCAGCGCTTCGATTTTGGGCATTGCCATTACGCCGGACGGTGCGGCGCAGATTGCTTCGCGCTCGCGCGGGACGCCGCGTATTGCGAACCGATTTTTAAAGCGTGTGCGCGACTTTGCACAGGTGAAAGCGGACGGGACAATTACGGGGACGGTCGCAAATGATGCGCTTAACATGTTAGAGGTCGACGAGCTGGGCCTCGATATGGTGGACCGCCGAATGCTTTTAGCCATCGTGAAAAACTTTGGCGGCGGGCCGGTTGGGCTCGACACGCTGGCGGCGTCAATCGGTGAGGAATCAAATACGATAGAAGATGTGTATGAACCGTATTTGTTACAGCTTGGGTTTTTAAACCGCACGCCGCGCGGGCGCGTGCTCACGCCATTGGCATATGAGCACTTAAAGCTGCCGTACAACGTGCAAAACGGCACAAATACGGCTACGGCGGACGGACAGCTTACGATAGAGGATACACAAGAGTAAGGGCTTTGGTCTTTTGTTTGGGAGGGGCATATGAAAAAAGTAACGGCAAACATCATACTCTTTTTTTTGATATGCCTGAACTTGGTCACTGCGGCCAGCGCCGCGCGCGTGTTTCAGGCAAAGCTGACATACGACGGCGCAGAGCATGACTATACGGGGGCGTATTTTACCGTACTGGTAAATGGAAAGCGGGTCGATTCACCGATTCCGCCTGTCGTACTGGAAAACGGACGCTCCATTGTCGCGATTCGTGAGATTTTTGAGTCGCTCGGCGCGGAGGTACTGTGGGCACAGGGCAGCCCAAGCCGGGCGTACATATGTTATAACGGCGACATTGTGTCGCTGACGATTGACGATAAGACTGCACTGGTAAATGGGCAGCGTGTGGAAATGGAAGTGCCGGCGAAAATTGTGGCATATAACGGCGTCGGGAAAACAATGGTTCCGGTGCGTTTTGTGGCGGAGACGCTCGGTATGGAAGTGGATTTTGACGGGACGACGGACACGATTTCAATCCGTACGCCGGTAAACCCCACGCAAACGCCATCTCCTACACCAACCGCTACGCCTATCCCACCTACACCAACGCCCACGCCAACGGCCCCGCCGACGCAGACTCCGGAGGGAAAGTATGTCGAATCGCTGCGCCAATCGCTTGTGGGGGATACCTTGACGGCGACGCTGACGCTTTCTGCGCCGCTTGAAACGTACAATACTATGACGCTGAACGGGCCGAACCGGGTGGTACTCGACCTTGCGGGTTTTTCGGCACAACGGCTCAACGCAAGCTATACGGCGGGCGGAAACACGCAGCAAATTCGCACAGGCGAATATGACGGTGCTGCGCGAATTGTATTTGATGTTACAGCCATACCGCGATACAATGTCGCGGTTTCGGCGGATAAACGGATGGTAACGGTTACTTTGACGGCAGAGGCGGCGCCGCCCACGCCTACGCCTCCGGCTGTGAAGGGGCCAAAAGTCGTGATTGACGCGGGCCACGGCGGCAGCGACCCGGGGGCGATTGGTTACAACGACGACGGTTCACCCGCCCTACAGGAAAAGGACGTAACGCTGCCGATTGCGAACCGTCTGTATCAGATTTTACGCGAAAACGGCGTGGATGCATATTATACGCGCAACACGGATGTCTATGTAACACTTGCTGGCCGGGCGGAATTCGCCAACAAGATTGGTGCATCGCTGTTTGTGAGTGTACATTGCAATGCATTTACAACGACGGACGTACAGGGCTCGCTCGTCATGCATCATACGTCGAAGGATACGTCGGCGTACGGCGTGTCGGGGCAGGAGCTCGCGACAAATATTTTGAAGTATCTGCCCGATGCGCTCGGGACGCAGAACCGCGGGCGCGTAGACGGCAGCGCGATGTATGTCATCCGCAAGGTAGACATGCCGTCGGTCATTGTGGAGACAGCGTTTATCACAAATGCGTCCGATCGGGCGAAGCTTGCTGACAAAGCGAAGCAGGAGGCAGCGGCGCAGGCGATCGCGAAGGGGATCATGGATACGCTTCCGAAGCTGACGAAATAAAATAGTAAAGGTCTGTATATTATGTGGAAAAAATTACTTGCAGTTGGTGTGCTTTTATCGGTATTTGGCGGCGTATGTACTGCGTTTGCCTATGAAGTGCCGCAGAATATTAAGGTTGGGTTATATTTCGGAAACGCGTCGAAGGATTCGTTTTCGGCAAGTGTCGGCGGCAATATCCGTATTGGGCATGTGTACGACCACACATTTTATCCGCAGATGACGATTCATGGCTCCGACGTTGTTGTGGAAAAGGGCGGCGGGGCATACCTGCGCAGCACGAATTCGTACGATACGCTTGAGACCGCAGTCTTAAAGGCGAAGGAGCTGCGCGGCGCAGGTGTTTATGCATATGGCGGCTACATTGACGGCGTAAGTTATGTTATGACGGGTATTTACGGCTCAGCAGAGGAAGCCGCATCGTCGGTGGGCGATTTGGCGTTTACGGGGCTTTCATTTACGCCGGTGAGCCTTGACACAAAGGCTGTTATGGTTAGTGCGGCGGACTGTAACATCGTGTTTTGCCACGACGCTGAAATTTTTGCGTTCGGCTCCGCGTCGGGCAGCACGGTCAGCGTGCTGGGCGGCAATTATTACGGCTATATTATGGCGGACCGCGTAAACGCGAGCAATATTGCGGTTGTAAACCTCGTGTCGGCGGACGATTACGTGGCGTGCGTTGTAGGAAGCGAGATGTATGCGTCGTGGCCCATTGAAGCGCTAAAGGCGCAGGCGGTTATTGCGCGCACATACGCGATGACGGTGTCGAGCTACGACAAGTATGGAATCGATGTAACGGACGATACGCGTACGCAGGCCTATAAGGGCACGGCGGCGGAAACCGACGCGACGCGGCGGGCGGCTGCTGAAACGTCGGGCAAGGTGGTGCTCTATAACGGCAAGCCCGCGCAGACATTTTTCGGCGCAAGCAGCGGCGGCAAGACGGCGGATGTGTATTCCGCGTGGGGCGGCGGGCAAGGGCTCGACTATTTACAGAGCGTCGAAGACCCGTACGAGGACAGCGAGAATGTCGCAACGTGGAGCGTGACATATACGGCGGACGAAGTGGCGCAAAAATTAGCAAACGCGGGTGTGAACATTGGGCGCGTGACGAATATTGTTGTGATGGAGCGTGGTGAGAAGGACGAGCGTGTACGCAAGCTGCGCTTTGACGGCACGGAAGGGTCGCACACGGTGACGTTTGAGACGTGCCGCACGATTTTGGGCCTTAAGAGCCAGTACTACTACATCCGTGAGGAAAACAGCGGCGAGGCCGGCGACTCTGTGTCCGCGCCTGTGCTGACGGCAGACGGAACGGTATCTGCAATATTAAACGGCGCGGCCGTACTTGGCCAGAACGCTGTCGGGACGGTAGGAAACGGCGTGACCGTACTCGGCAGCGGCGGCAGCGCATATATTGACACCGCACCGGTCCAGACAAATATGCCGAAGGACAGCTTTACCTTCGACGGGCGCGGGCATGGGCACGGTATCGGCCTGAGCCAGTACGGTGCAAAGGGGATGGCAGAGGCTGGCTTTACATATGACCAGATTTTGGCGCACTATTATGTAGGCACGACATTATCGAACTGATTCAAAATAAATAGGGGAAATAATTGGGGGCTGGATTTTGAAACGACAGGAATTTTACTACGATTTACCGCAGGAGCTGATTGCGCAGACGCCGCTTGCGGACCGCAGCGCGTCGCGGCTGATGCTACTCGACCGGCAGGCGCAGACAATCGGTCACGAAACGTTTAAAAATATTGCGGATTATTTAAAGCCCGGCGACTGCCTTGTTTTGAATGATACGCGCGTGATTCCGGCGCGCCTGTACGGCAGGCGGGCGGATACCGGCGGCGCAATTGAGTTTTTGCTTTTGCATAAGCGCGCACTCGACGAATGGGAAGTGATTTTAAAGCCCGGCAGACGCGCAAAGGTCGGAACGGTGTTTGAATTCGGCACAGACGGAGCGGACAGGCCGCTTTTGACGGCAGAGATTAAGGAAATCGTTAACGACGGAAACCGCATTGTAAAGTTTTCGTATGAGGGCGTGTTCGAGGAGGTTTTAGACCGCCTCGGCGAGATGCCTCTGCCGCACTATATTACGGAAAAGTTAGAGGATAGGGAGCGCTATCAGACGGTTTACTCGAAGCACAAGGGTTCGGCTGCCGCGCCGACAGCGGGGCTGCACTTTACCAGCGAGCTGCTGGAGCAGATACAGGAAAAGGGCGTTAAAATTGTGTTTGTGACGCTGCACGTTGGGCTCGGTACGTTCCGCCCGGTAAAGGCGGACGAGATTACAGAGCATAAAATGCACAGCGAATTCTATGTGATCGGGCAGGAAACGGCGGACGTTATTAACGAAACGAAGCAAAACGGCGGGCGTGTGATTGCGGTCGGCACGACGGCGAACCGTGTGCTCGAAACTGTGGCGGATGAGAGCGGTTTTGTCAAGGCACAGACGGGCTGGACCGATATTTTTATCTATCCGGGCTATAGGTTTAAGTGTATCGACGCGCTGATTACGAATTTCCATTTGCCGGAGTCGACGCTGATTATGCTCGTGAGCGCCTTTGCGGGCCGCGAGTTTGTGATGCGGGCGTACCAAACAGCGGTGGAGGAACGGTATCGGTTTTTCAGCTTCGGCGATAGCATGTTTATTTTTTAAAAGTCTGTGTTTGTTGGAATTTTTGCCTGCCTATGACTTTAATAAACCGGAGGAACGGACAATGCCAATAAAAAATGTACAGCAGCCGGAAATCATAATGATAAGCGATTCATTAAGATTGAGAAAATACGATGGAAACTATAAAAAATTATTAGCTGGATATCAGGACCCTTATGTATATCAAAATTCAGAAGGGATATTTGACGATGATAAAAAACCCGATTTGAATTATGTGAAAGGCATGTGCGAATACCTTGATCATGCCGGAGAGTTTTATTTGATAGAAACGAAAGAAGACGGTGCCTTTATCAGCATAGGTGATGTTACTGTAAAAGCCGAAAATCCGCCAATCGCGATATGGACAAAAAAATACCGGGGCGTTGGTATTGGAACATTGGTGATGAAAGTCGTGATAGATAGGCTGAACGAGCTGGGGTTTAGGAAAATAACAGGTTCAACAGTTTTTAAGTGGAATATACCATCACAGAAAATGCATGAAAAACTGGGATTTCAATGCGTCGATGAAAATGAAAAGGAATTTATTTACGACTTGAACATCAAATAATTTAAAAATCTGTCCGGCAGGCGTAAATTCAAGAGAAAAAGACAGCAGATGGTATCTGGCTTTACGAAAATACCTTATAATACAGAACTTACTAAACACAAAGATGAAACGCAATACATAATTCGGAGGAGCTATGTTTACACTATTAAAAACAGAGGGCAGGGCACGGCGCGGCACGTTTGAGACGGTACACGGCACGGTGCAGACGCCCGTATTTATGAATGTCGGTACAATTGCGGCCATTAAGGGCGGCGTGTCGAGTATGGATTTAAAGGAGCTCGGCTGCCAGGTGGAGTTGTCGAACACGTACCACTTACATCTTCGCCCGGGCGACCAAATCGTCCACGCGCTCGGCGGTCTGCACCGGTTTATGAATTGGGACAGGCCGATTTTGACGGATAGCGGCGGATTTCAGGTGTTTTCGCTCGCGGGACTGCGCCGGATTGAGGAGGAAGGCGTCTATTTTGCGTCCCATATCGACGGGAGGAAAATCTTTATGGGGCCGGAGGAAAGTATGCGGATTCAGTCGAATCTCGCCTCTACGATTGCGATGGCGTTTGACGAATGTATTGAAAATCCCGCGCCGTACGACTACGTGCGCCGTTCGACCGAGCGGACAACACGCTGGCTTAGGCGGTGCAAAACGGAGCTGTCGCACTTAAACACACTGGAACATACTATTAATAAAAAACAGATGCTGTTCGGTATTAATCAGGGCGGCACGTATGACGATATTCGCGCCGAGCATATGGCGGAAATTGCGCAGCTTGATTTAGACGGTTATGCGATTGGCGGGCTTGCGGTCGGGGAAACACATGAGGAAATGTACCATATTATTGAGGTGGTCGAGCCGTTTATGCCACAGAATAAGCCGCGCTATTTAATGGGCGTAGGTACGCCGGCCAATATTATCGAGGCGGTCAGCCGCGGTGTGGACTTTTTCGACTGCGTAATGCCGAGCCGAAACGCGCGGCACGGTCACGTTTTTACACATAGCGGCATATTAAATATAATGAACGCAAAGTATGAGCTGGACACGCGTCCGATTGAGGAAGGGTGCGGCTGTCCGGCGTGCAGGCACTACAGCAGAGCATATATCCGCCACTTGTTTAAGGCGAAGGAAATGTTGTCCCAGCGGCTTTGTGTGCTGCATAATCTGTATTTTTACAACCGTTTAATGCAGGAAATCCGCGACGCGCTTGACGCTGGTACGTTTATGCAGTATAGGGATGAAAATATTATCAAATTCGCGCAGAGAATCTGATACAGGCTTGTTCAACCCTACAATTCTTTAGTAAATACGAAAAAACACTTGACGAAATTGTGTTTTTTTAGTATATTTAAATTAACATAAGTGGCTTTTTCGTGAACATAATATTT
>URQR01000082.1 GCA_900550065.1 uncultured Eubacteriales bacterium
ATAGGGTAGTTGTTGACAAATATTATTCCACGGGTACAAACACGATTTCTTTCAGTGCGCTCCAGCCGCTGCTTGAGTTGCCGTGCCCAATATAGCGAACAAATTTCGCCGCTACCGGCGTAGCAAACGCAAACTGCTGGAAGTCCTCCGTCTTGCCGTCCGTTGTCGCGTGGTCAATTACCTTTATCCAATTTTCTCCGTCAGCGGAAATCTCCAGCGAAAACGACTCCGTTCGCGTTGCCGCGTTGTTAAACATCGCCGCCATCGCTTCAAGGTTATACTCCCTGTCGAGCGTGAACTGTATCCAGCGTCCGTCGCCCTCCTCGGCCCAGAGCGTCCCGGGGTCTAAATCAATCGCGTTCTGCGCCAGCCACGGCTCGGCCGCAGCGCGGCCGTCCAACAGTGCAAGACACGTCACATCGCTTACCTTTGCAATCCGTTTTGGTATTCCATACCCCTCTAAAACGGAATAGTCCACCACACCACTGATTGTTACGACCTTCCCCGTCTCGCTCCAGCCGACCTCAAGTCCCATCGACTCCGAAATAAAGCGCACCGGAACCATAAAACGGTCGTTTACAATGATTGCGCTGACGTCGAGCGTCACGGGCTGCCCGTTGACATACGCCGTGTCGGAGCCTTCTGTAATTGTCACCGTCGTCGTGCCGTCCGTCGCCGTCGCCGAACTTGTCGCTCCGTCGTATTCGACTTGCGCCCCAATGTTTTCAAACAGTGCGCGCATTGGCAGAAGCGTCCGGTCATTCACCGTCACCGGGTCAACGTCCGAATAAATATACTTTGTACCAACTTTTATCTTAATTGGGATTTCCTGTGCCGTTACTTCCGCCTCTACCGGCTGCCGCACCGCGCCCGCATCCTTGCGCATCACGGTGTACGTGCCCGCCGGGCCGGTAAAGTAAATTACGCCGCCCGTCGCTGTCGCAATCTGCTCCGGCAGAGTGTTGCCGTTTGCCACAATTTCATAGCTGCCCGCGTCGAGCCCCGCAACTACAAAATCGAGCGCGGTCTCGTCCCCCGGCACTGTAAAACTCTGTTCTGTCAGCTTTGGCGCGTCCTTTGCAAAGAGCGCCACCTTCCCCAATAACTTCGCGCCCAGCATCTGCTCCGTTTCGATTAGCTTTGCCTGTATGAGCGGCAACGTTTCGTCCGCTTCGCCGACGTACATCGCGTTTAGAAAGTAATCCGTTTCCTGCTTCACCGTCGGACGTACGTCAATGCGCCATGTCGCAATCTCTTCACACGATGTTTTACCAAAGCGCGTCGGGTCAGGGTACGTCACGCCGTTAAATTCGTTTTCATGGCCTTCGCCGCCGATTGCTGTCACAGCGGCGTCCTTCGGGTAGAGCGTTTGGTTGACCAGTTTTCCGTTGTAGCCGTCCGTATCGCGCTTAATAACCGATACATTCCCATCAATTTCCGGTTCCTGCTGGCCGTGCATAATCCAATACTTATCAAAGTCCTTGTTCGAGGCCGATATCTTATCCATTACCAGAAAGACCGCCGGGTGCGCCGCGTCGTCCGTCGGCATAAAGAGCATCGAACGCAGCACCTCATTTACCTTATCCGAGTATGCGTTCGTCAAATCGCCTTTGATGTAGCTATACGCCGGGGTAACCGGATCAGGGCCAAACTCGTAACCAAGCACAGTCGCAAACTTCGTGTCAAAGCTCCCCTCCTGCCAATCCTGAAAGGTTGCAAATTCGCCCGAGGGGCCGCGCTGTCCGCCTGTATTCGGCACGCCCGCCTTTGCCATCGTCTCATCCGGGTCGTAGATGAGCAGCGAGTTGTGCGCAATCGTTGCCTTATGGTACGCCCAGTCGTAGTCACTGCCGTATGCGATATAAGAGCCCGATTCCGACGCTAAAATCCCCTTATAGTAAATCTGGAAGTTGCCCGAATCGAGATGGTTATGGTTTGCGCCGTATACCTCGCCGATTTTCATAAACGCCAGCACATCGTCAGAGTCGTAGCCGTCGCTCCATCCGGTGCGCGCAACCATCGTCCCGCTCGGCGAGCCGAAGTAGCGCGTTTTCGGCAGCTCGGTAAGCGGCCGCTGGCCCAAATCCGGGTCGTTAAAGAGTAAAAACAGCACCGCGCTGATTCCCTCATGTCCCGGGGAAATCACATTATAGTCCGGCGCCTCGCGGATAACCTCGCGCTTTAGGTACGGGTCGCCGTAAAGGTTCGCCGCCATGAAAAGCGGGCCGCGCGCCTGCGTCCAATAAACACCCTTCCCCGTATTTTCCATCACATCGCCCTCACGCAGCATCTGCCCGTCCGGACGGCGCATATAAAGCTGCGAATAGAGCATCTGCGCCTGTTCTTCACAAAGTACGTCCGCACCGCAAAGCACCTTAAATAAATAGTTCATCCACATCCCCGCTTCAATTCGATACGGGTTATATGACGTGCCCTGATGCCATGTATGGGACTGATAGTAGAAGTTACGCGGTTCAAGATACTCCGACAAAAGCCGCCCCGCAATCATCTGGTACATGTCGGGGTATTCGTCGTAGGCCGCAATGGATAAGGCCAGCAAATCGCGCATAAGCTGCGCCTCGCTGCCGTGGCCGGAGACTGCTCCCTGCTTGACCGGCGGCCAGCCGATTTCCATCGCCGAGGCCCAGTACTGGCACTGCGACACAATCACTTGTTTATCTTCTTGTGTCAAAAGCGGATAACACCAGTCGTACACCTGCGACGCGACAAAAACGCAGTAGCCCTGTTTCCGGTACAAAACGGAAACCGTGTCGCCAAAGTCGACTGTGTCGAGATAATTACGGATTGCCGCAATTGCCTCACGCCCCGCCGTTTCGTTGCCGTTTATTACATAGTCGAACGCCCGCGCCTCAATTGCTGCAAGAATATTTACATCGTAATTTTCTTTATTATTCACTGCAGCAGGCAACACCCCGCCGCCAATATCCATCGTCACCAGCCGTGCAAGTTCCGCTTTTGCATCTGCGTTTTCTGCCTTGTCCATATCCGCTTTGATACCCGGTATATCGGACGCGCGAAACAGCAGGCGCGGATGCTCCGGCGGCGGCGTAATCGTCGGCGCAGGATAGCGGCTTGTGTCACATGGCGTAATATTGTACTCGTTTTTATCCGGCAGTGCAGTTACGATTCCTGTCGGCGTATAGCGTAGGCTCGTCACCGCAAGCTGGTCCATTTTAAAGCCTTTTTCGCGCGGTATAAACCGGAAATTGTAACGCTTGCCCGCCTCCAGCGTCGCGCTGTAGATGCTCGACCAGCCAAACACTGCCTCGTCGTTCGTCCGGACAATGTTTTTTGCTTCTGCATATGCGCTGCCGTCAACCGACAAAAAGACCGAGTCGCTTCCGGCGTCCTTTGCGCTGTAACGCAGCCAAATGTGGTAGGTCGCCGTCTTTTCCGGCACGAGGTAAAACTCCGCCGCGCCCTGCTCCTGCGCCGTGGGTGGGTTCGGCTGACGGCTGATTGCCGACGCTACCGCCTTTTTACCCGACGCATTCTCGTCGTCAATAACTGCAAAGCCTAATTCCTGCGTAAAGGTCGTATCCTCAAGCTCAAAGAGCGCGCCGCCCGGTCCGAGTGTAAATTCCTTTGCTTTTTCGTTGATGCCGCTCATATTGCCCACTGGCGGCTCTGGCGTGCCGCCCATGTCGTTTACATCTTTGACCGGCCCGGTTGGTGTAATTGTCTTGTTTGTAATAATAACCTGATCCATCCGGAAGCCAACCTCACGCGGTAAAAAACGGAGGTTATACGCCTCTCCGGCCTTGAGCGCCGCCGTCGTATGAATCTCGTCCCACACGTAACTATCCTCGCCGCCGGTCGCCTTCGTTTTTGGCGCCTGTGCGTATTCGCCGCCGTTTACCGACAAAAAGACCGAGTCGCAGTTGTCAGCCGCAGCGGCATAGCGCAGCCAAACATGATAGACGCCGTCTACCTCCGGCACGAAAAAGAATTCGACCGCGGCGTCTTCTTTTTGGTAGTCTAATTTCCGCCAGTCCTTTTCGGAAATGATACACTTACCCGATGCCTTTTTGTCCTTTTCCACACGGATGCCCTGTGCCTCCTTGAGGGTAGTATCCTCAAGTTCCACAACCGCACCCGCGTCGGGCACAGGAAAGCTTTTCGCCTTTTTATTGATATCGGCAACCGCCGGCACCTGCAAATATGCAAGCAACATACTAATAACAAGGACTACGCCAATCGCTCTTTTCTGATTCATTTTGTCTTTCCTCCCCCGTTTTATGGCCCGTACTATGGGCGTCTGTGTACAATTATTACAAGTCCGTGCGCTTTTTCGCCCAACAAATCATATATTTTGCTATCTCATATGCTAATTATATATCATGCCTGCTCTTTTCCGCAAGGGGAAGATATCGTATAAAAAGTGTACAATATGCGCATAAAAAAAAGAAACAGCCGTGTGAGATAAAATCACACAGCTGTTTTACTTTTATCCTATTTAATAATTTCTCATGATTTTCTAAATTTACCCGGTGGAACGCCAATCGCCTTTTTAAACATTTTTGAAAAATAATGCTCGTCGGAAAATCCGAGCCGGAGGGAAATATTTTTAATCGGCAGATCTGTATTTTGCAGCAGCCCCTTTGCCGTGTCAAGTTTTTTATTTAAAAAATACTTGTACGGCGTCACGCCGAATTCTTTCCGGAAAATACGAATCATCTGCCCCTTACTGATAAAAAACCGTGCCGCAATTTCGTCGAGCGAAACCTCATCAAATATACTCTCATCAAGAATCGAGCAGATTTGCATCGCAACTGCGTTACGTCCCGCGCGGATTTCCTGCTCAATTTTTAAAGTAAGCTTGTGCAAAATTGAATGAAACAGGACAGCAGCATGACTGTCGTCATCCTCTTCGGAAATTTCTTTATATATCTGTTCCATTTCCGCCCAGATGTCCGCTCGTACGACCGTTACATCCTCAAAAATTCCATACGAATCGAGCAGCCGGTCGGCCAGACGCCCTCTGACACAAATCCAGATTTTATAAAGCGGCTCTTCTTTATCGGAACGGAACATAAAGTCCGCGTGCTGGCGCAACACCAAACAGTCGCCCGCACACACCGTTTTTTGGTCATGATTGCTTACCACCGTACCTTTTCCGCGCAGGATAAATTCGACTGCGTGGGAGGCCGCTCCTCTGCGGCTAATCGCGTAATTGCCGCTTGGCTCAGTCGTCCCCACATAGACGACTGTAAAGCGTCCGTTCTCGTCTGTATGCAAATTATAATACGCGGTTTCTCCAACTTCTAAAGGAACCTCTACAAATCTCGACACTCTGACCGCTCCTTATGCGCATTTATGACACAAAAAAGAATATATAATACATTTCAAACCACCTATAAATATATTATACTATATTTATTGTAAGATATCAATATATTTTATAGGGAAAGCGCAGCGCAAAAGGTTCATTTTGTACAAAACATCCCTGTAATGTAAGGAGGAACTCACATGAAAAGCAGCAGAGTAATCGCAGTTTTCTTAACGGTGTCACTTTTTGCGGGATTATTTATACTCCCAACTGCGGCACAGCAAGCAAGCATACTGCAAATCAACGAAGCGGCAGAGGCGGAGTCCGGCCTTCTGTCAGCCGACACGTCTACGCCCGCGCTAAACAACGCCAGCGGCGGAAAGGCCGTTTGCTTCGGCGGAGCAAGGCACGACAACGAGTTGGAAACAATCGGGCCAGACCTTACCTTTACTGTCGATATTGAAAAAGGCGACGCTTACGCGCTATGGGGAAAGTTTTGGACAACGAGTGCCGGCAACGATTCGGTGTATTATGCCTTTGACGATACGAATTACATACAAATTGATCCAAAAAACACAGACGATTTTGAGTGGATTTTAATTGGCACAGACTACCTTGAAGCGGGAACGCATACCATCAATTTTAAACGCCGCGAGACGGGCTGCCTGCTTGATCAGGTTCGCCTCAGCACGGTGGACAGCCTCTATGCAGATGCGCCGGCAGAGGTGGAGCAAGGCGTCTACCCGCAGGCAATCGACGACGCCGCGCTTGGCAGTGTTGCGCCGTTTGAAAAGGGAGACCGCGTCGCCTTTATCGGCGACAGTATTACGCACGGCGGCTATTATGTGACGCAGATTTTCAACTACTACGCGACCCGCTACCCGGACAGCCGCTTTACGCTGATTAATAAAGGAATCGGCGGCGACGACGCGGGCGAAATTTTCGCGCGTATGGAACACGATGTATACGACGCAGATTTTAACAAGGCTGTCCTGCTGGTCGGATGCAACGATATGAACCGGCGTGAATACTTTGCCGGCAGCGAGCTGCTCCCCGGCGCGGACGAACGCCGTGCACAGCTTATGGAACGCTACAAGACAAATATCAAAAAGGTATACGATTCGCTCGCGTCGCACAGCGAAATTGAGCAAATCATTTTCATGAGTCCGTCGCTGTTCGACGAATGGGTGGTAGAGAGCAACAACGAAACGTCGCCGGGCTTTAATAATGTACTGCGCAAAGCGGGCGCTTTCCTCTACGACTTTGCGCAGGAGCAGGGTATCGACTATATCGACGTAAACACCCCGGCCCTAATTATTGACCAATACAACAAACAGTTAAGCCCGGGCTTTACTGTCGTGCCCGACCGGATGCATCCAAAAGGGCCTGCGGCCTATATGATGACGTATGCGATTTTAAAAGCGCAGGGCGAAACGGGCGAGGTCGCGGCTGTGGAAGCCGACGCGGCGGAGGGTAAGATTTCTGCGCGCAACGCGTCAGTTACGGACGCGGCCTTTTCCGGCGATACGGTTTCTTTTACCTATGCGCCGCTCGCGCTGCCAATCGCGGCGGACCAAGACTACCGCGACGCAGAAAAGCTATTCCCGATTTCAGCGGAATTAAACCGTGAAATCATCCGCGTCGGCGGACTGTCCGACGGGATGTATACAATTAAAATGGATGGAACAACCACAGCAACAGTTTCAGCGGCTGACCTTGCGGCGGGTGTCAACATCGCTGACAAAAAGGGGAATCCCTCACAGCTTCAGTCGTTATCAGTCAAAGCGATTGCAGACGTAAGACAAAAAATAGAGGTCAATTACCGCGAATTTATGGTGCTGGAGGCCAATACAATCCTACCGAGCACAGAGTATCAAATTGACCGTACCAGCAACGAAACTATGCTGTCCTCCGCACAGGCGTATATTGCAGCAAATGAGGGCAACGCAGACAAAGCCACGCAGGTGGCAGAGGTGCAAAAATATATTAAATTAAAGCAGACCGAGCCGGCTACACTGGCGCGGATTGCGCAGTTAGAGGAAATTATATACGAAATGAACCGGCCCGGCACGTACCGGGTAACAATCGAGCCCGCTTTTGGACAGGCGGCTGCAGATACGAACCCTCCGCTTACCTACCTGCCGTATGCGTTCCCTGCCGATACTGTCCGTATCCTGCCCTTTATGCATAAAGAAGGTGTTGGTGCAGAGCGCATCCTTTTCACAGACGAGTCCGGGGCAGAACTTACGGCAATGCCCGCCGCAGGCAGTACGATATCTGTAAAGACAACGGTTTTCAACCATACCACAAGAACCGAAACGGCGTCCTTCTGGGCGGCGATATACGATAACGGGCGTGTGAAGGCTGTCGATACAACAGAAATCACCCTTGACCCCGGCGAACAGCGCGAAGGTATTACGCTGCGCCTTACAATTCCGGAAGGGCAGAACCTTTCCGTATCGGCGGGTGTATGGGACAACTTTGATAGCATCCGTCCACTGGCGAATGCGGCGGACTTTCTGAGCACAGAAGTGGATTTATCGCAAATCTTAGTTGACGGCGCGGCGCTTGACGGCTTCTCGCCCGATGTAACAGAATACCAACAGTACATCTCGCCTAACATGACGCGCCCGCCGGTGATTACAGCAACCGCGAAAAACAACTACGCGGCGGTGTCGGTTTCCGGTTTTACACTCCCGGGCACGGTCGACATCACCGTTTCCAAGCTGCCGTTGGACGAACTGCTGAAAAACGTCGCCCGGATCAACGAAGTGAACCTGAGCGTCAAGGATGCCGGGAGCCTGATGGTGAGCTGCAATTTCAGCAAGGCCCGGGTCGACGAGCTGATCTATTTCCTGTGCCAGGAGTACGATCTCGACATCAGCGTGGTGGGCAACATCGTGTCGATCTTTCCGCACCTGCCCCCCAAGGAGAAACCCATTGCGCCCTCGGTCACTTACGACGCCTCCGACAGTACGCTTTCGTACGACATCATCGCTACGCCCCTGATCGAGGTCGGCAAGCTGATTTCCCAGCGGGCGGGCATCAACCTGGTCGTCCCCCAGAGCCTCTATACCCAACCCGTATCGGGTTATGTCACCCGTATGCCCCTGGAAGAGGCGCTCTATACGCTGGCTTCGGTCAACGCCCTGGAGATCACCGGCAACCGTGAGACCCGCAGTTGGACGGTCGAGGCGGGAGCCCAGGTGGCCCCCGAACAGTCCGCTCCCCGTTCCAACTACACCCGGCGGCGGCAGTTCACGCCCAGTCAGTTGCTGGTCGATTCCACGGGGCTGGTTTCGGCTACCATCGACCGGGGCAACCTCTACGACATCGTGCTGGACGTGTGTACCCAATTGGGGCTCGACTATTTCTTCATCAAGCCCGTCA
>URQR01000083.1 GCA_900550065.1 uncultured Eubacteriales bacterium
CGATGCTTTTCAATTACATGCAAAAGATCGGCCGGCTTAAACTTATCGCTGTAGTCATAGACAAAAATTGCCGCTTCGCACATCCACTGGCCGTAAAGTTTTCCCCACGCCGTCTTACCCCAGCCCGTGTCCGCCACTGTCAGATGAACGCCGCCCTTGTGAATGTTCTGCCAAACTGCCGCTGTGGCAAGGTGCGTAAGTGCGTATAAATGGTTGTGAATCACCATTTTTGGCATACCCGATGTGCCGGAGGTGAAATATAACAGCATGATATCTTTGCTTTCCGTCGCATCTGCGCCCGTCGGGCGCACGAACTGCTCGCTCGTGTGGTCAAGCTCTTTGTGAAAGTCAATCCAGCCGTCGCGGCTGAACTTTCTGTTTTTATCAACAAACACTTTCTTCGTCAGCGTCGGGCACTTTGCCTGCGCCTCGTCGATACAGTCGAGAATGTGGTCGTTGTCCGATGTAGCAATTACCATTTTAATATCCGCCGCATTGGCACGATAGATGATATCCTTTGTCATAAGAAGATGCGTTGCCGGGATTGCGACCGCGCCAAGCTTATGCAGCGCCAAAATCAGCCACCAAAACTCGTAGTGGCGCTTTAACACAAGCATAACCATGTCGCCCTTTTTCAGGCCCTGATCCTTTAAAAACTGCGCCGAAAGGTCGGAATATTTCTTCATTTCGGCAAACGAAAAGGTTCTCTCCTCGCCCTCGTCGTTGCACCATACGAGCGCGTCCTTGTCCGGCGACGTTTTTGCCAGCTCGTCGATGACGTCATAGGCAAAGTTAAAGTTTTCCGGTACATTGATTTTAAAATTTTCAAAAAAGTCCTCACAGGACGTAAAATCCGTTCTTGCGTATTTATTGATTAATAGACTCATTGTATCCACTCCTAATTTACGTTATGCTTTTTTTCTTTTCTGCCGGCGGTATTAAAAAATAATCGCCAAAAATTTTGCCTTGCCGCCGACCGCCTGCATCCCATGCTTATACTTTGCGTCAAAATACAGCGAGTCGCCGGGCTGCATCGTGATTTCCGTCCCGTTAATCGTCAGCTTGAGCGTTCCCTCAAGCACGTAGTTAAATTCGTGCCCCGGGTGAGCGTTCTCCGGCGCGTCGTCGTCCATATTCGACTCCGGCACCTCTACAGTAAAAATTTCTGCACGCTTATGCTTAAAGTTGAACGCTAAATTCTGGTACTTGTATTCCTTGCGCCGCTGTACGTCGAGGCCTTCGCCGGCCCGTACGAGCTGATACACGGTCAGCCGGGGGTCGTCCCCCGAAATAATGGCGGTGAGTTCTACGCCAAACTTATTGGCGAATTCATATAGAAAGCTCATAGGGATGTCAACTTCACCGCTTTCGTACGATTCATATACGTCCTTGCTAATGCCGAGGTCCTTTGATAATGATTCGGTCGATATGCCTTCAATCTCGCGCAGGCCTCTCATTCTTTCCGCTGTTTGTTTGATTTGTTCTAACACGGTCTTGCATCTCCTTTCGATAAGCTGTTTTTTGATTTTGTGTAATCATCTTACCATAAGACAGCCGGTTTGAAAACCCTTTTCTACACAATAACATGAAAACAATTGGAAATTAATTCAATAAAACAGGAAACGGGCAAATTTATGTCTTTGCAGTTATACTACTTGTGAATTCAAAATTAATCTGGATGAATTTTAAAAATATACAGATAATAAATAACGGGAAAATGAATTTATAAAGGAAGTAATCATATGAACAGGAAATATTTTTTAGTCATACTATTGCTATCGGCACTGCTATTGCCGCTATGTGCGTGCACATCGCCGCAGGGCGCACCGGAAACGCCCGCACCGCAGGAAAACACGGCTAAGGCCGCCGAAGGAGGCGGGGAAGAGGCCGAAGCAACACCAGCTCCCTCCGCGGAGCCGCACCTGCTCGGCGAGTATGAAACACCGATTTTAAACAATGCGGCGGACCGCGTTGCGAACCTGTCCCTTGCCTGTGAAAAGGTCAATGCTGTTGTGACGGAGCCGGAACAGGAATTTTCTTTCAACGATACGGTGGGGGAACGGACGGAGGCGCGCGGATTCAAAAAAGGGATTGTGTTTGACGGCAAGAAAAAGATTGAGGCGGTCGGCGGCGGCGTGTGCCAGGTGAGCTCGACCCTGTTCGGCGCGGCCAAAAACGCCGCGCTGGAAATTACGGAACGGCACGAGCATAAGCGCGAAGTGGAGTATGTCAAGCTTGGCGACGACGCAACGGTAAAGTATGGCGAGCTGGATTTTAAGTTTAAAAATACACAAAACCGCTCGGTCAAAATTGAAGCCTTTTTGACAGATAGTACGGTATGTGTGCGGATTTGGGCGATATAGCGGGAAAAACGATGCAGCGGAAGAAAAAATCCTTGCACAAACGGCCAAAATAAGGTAAAATAAGTACGGAATTTTGAAACGAAAGGGAGAGTACAATGAGCGGTATTGGCTTTGACTATGGTAAGGCAAAGGATTTTATTTCCCCTTGCGAGGTTGACTATTTGCGCGATATGACGAAGGCGTGTCACGATATGCTGCACGCAAAAAGCGGCGCAGGCAATGACTTCTTGGGTTGGGTCGACCTTCCGGTGGCGTATGATAAGGAAGAGTTTGCACGTATTAAGAAAGCGGCGGCGAAAATCCAGTCGGATTCGGACGTGCTGGTTGTAATCGGGATCGGCGGGTCGTACCTCGGCGCACGCGCAGTAATTGAGGCGCTGCGCCACAGCTTTTATAATATGGTGGACAAGAGCGTGCGCAAAACACCGGAGATTTACTTTGCGGGCAACTCTATCAGCCCGACGTATCTGGCGGATTTGATTGACGTAATTGGGGAGCGGGACTTTTCGCTCAATATTATCTCGAAGTCGGGCACGACGACGGAGCCGGCGGTTGCGTTCCGCGTATTAAAGGCCCTGTGCGAGAAAAAGTACGGCAAGGACGGCGCAAAGAGCCGCATCTACGCGACGACGGATAAGGCGCGCGGCGCGCTGAAGGCACTGTGCGACGAGGAAGGGTACGAGACCTTTGTTGTGCCGGACGACGTCGGCGGGCGGTTCTCTGTTCTGACTGCTGTTGGCCTTTTGCCAATCGCGGTGAGCGGCGCGGACATTGATAAGCTGATGGAAGGCGCGGCGGCCGGATACGAAGAATATAAGAATCCGGATATGAACGAAAACATTTGCTATCAGTATGCGGCGGTGCGCAACGCGCTCTACCGCAAGGGTAAGAATATTGAGATGATGATTAATTATGAGCCGTGCCTGCACTATTTTTCCGAGTGGTTTAAGCAGCTCTACGGCGAGAGCGAGGGCAAGGACGGCAAGGGTATTTTCCCGGCGGCGGCAGACTTTTCGACCGACCTGCACTCAATGGGGCAATATATCCAAGACGGGCAGCGCATTCTGTTTGAAACGGTGCTGTCGGTAGAGAATTCGCGCCGTGACATCAGCTTAGAGGAGGATGCGGCAAACGTTGACGGCCTGAATTTCCTCGCAGGAAAGACGATGGACTTTGTCAATAAGAAGGCGTTTGAGGGAACGGTGCTGGCGCATACGGACGGCGGCGTGCCGAATCTTGTTATCAGTATTGATAAGCTTGACGAGTACAGCCTTGGTAAGCTGATTTACTTCTTTGAAAAAGCATGCGGTATCAGCGGCTATCTGCTCGGCGTAAACCCGTTTAATCAGCCGGGCGTGGAGGCGTACAAGAAAAATATGTTTGCGCTTTTGGGTAAGCCGGGCTATGAAAACGAAAAAGAAGCGCTTGAAAAGCGGCTTGGAAGATAATTTTTGTAAGATATAAAAAATAATCTCCTTGAAATAAAATTGAAATATATGCTTGCATATTTGCATTATATATAGTATGCTTATGATATAGAAATTTATTTTAAGGAGGTAGATTGAAATGATACAGGTACTGATCGGTAAAAAGGGCAGCGGAAAAACCAAGACACTGATTGAGCGCGTCAATGATGCGGTGGATACGGCTGGCGGCGATATTGTTTTTATCAGCTGTGACACCAAGCGGCACATGTACGACATTTCGCACAGGGTGCGTATGGTCGACACGTCCGGCTTTGCGCTCAAATCGTACGATGAGTTTTACGGCTTTTTATGCGGGCTGATTTCCAACAATTTTGATATCTCCAACATTTATATTGACAGCGTTTTTAAGATTGTCGGGACGGAAACGGACGGGCTTGAGAAGTTTTTTGAGGATATTGAGGGCCTTGCAAAGCACTATGACCTTTCATTTTTATTTACCATCAGTATGGACACGGCGCAGGCGCCGGAATATGTAAAACAATACGCATCATGATTATAAGGCAAAATTGCAGAGCACACAGCGCGGCGGGGGGCCTTGTGCCCTTCGCTGCTGTGCTATCGGGCGAAGCGCGCGGTTTTGCTAAAATTTTTGGAGGTTTGTTTGTATGCTCTATCGGAGTACAAGGGATAAAACGATAAAAATTGAGTCTGCGCAGGCGATAAAGACCGGCTTGTCGAAGGACGGAGGACTGTTTGTGCCGGAAACGCTTCCGGCTGTTTCGAGCGCTGAGATTGAGGCGATGGCGCACATGTCCTACGGCGACCGGGCGGTATTTGTATTGTCGAAGTTTTTGACGGACTTTGACTTGTTCGAGCTTAAGGAGTGCGTCGATTTGGCGTATAATAAAGAAAAGTTTGAAACAGATACGATTGCGCCGGTTTATAAATTAAACAACAGCGTCTATTTTTTGGAGCTGTGGCACGGGCCGACATGCGCGTTTAAGGATATGGCGCTGCAAATCCTGCCGCACCTGCTTACAAAGTCGATTCAAAAATGCGGCTCTGATAAGGAATGTGTGATTTTGGTTGCAACGTCGGGCGATACGGGCAAGGCGGCGCTGGAGGGCTTTAAGGACGTCAATAAAACGCGGATTTTTGTCTTTTATCCGGAGCGCGGCGTGAGCGAGATACAAAAGCTGCAAATGATTACGCAGGACGGCAACAACGTCGGCGTGGCGGCGGTTGCGGGCAACTTTGACGATGCGCAGACGGGCGTAAAAAAGATTTTCACTGATAAGGAATATGAGGAAGTCCTTGCGGTGAACGGGTTTGAGCTGTCGAGCGCGAATTCGATTAACTGGGGGCGGCTCGTTCCGCAGATTGTGTACTATTTCTCGGCATATGCCGATTTGGTAAAGAGCGAGGAGATCAAGCTTGGTGACAAGATCAACTTTGCCGTGCCAACGGGTAACTTCGGTAACATTCTGGCAGGGTATTACGCGAAGCAGATGGGTCTGCCGGTAAACAAGTTTATCTGTGCGTCAAATGAAAACAATGTATTGACCGAGTTTATCAACACGGGCGTTTATGATCGTAACCGAAAGTTCTATACGACGATTTCGCCGTCGATGGACATTTTGGTGTCGAGCAACTTGGAGCGGTTGCTGTTCAACGTGACGGGTGACGATGATGCACAGGTGCGGGCATATATGGACGCGCTTGCGGCAGAAGGCAAATATACGGTCAGCGCCGATGTGCTGACAAAAATCAAGGACAACTTCTACGCTGGGTATTGCGACGACGACGCGACGATGGCGGCTATCAAGGCGGTCAACGACGACTATTCATACGTGATGGACCCGCATACAGCGGTTGGTAAGTGCGTCTATGAGCAGTATGCGGCTGAGACGGGCGACACGACAAAGACGGTGATTGCGTCGACAGCAAGTCCGTTTAAGTTTAACCAGAGCGTATTAATTGCGCTTGAGGGACTGGCAAGCGTTGCGGGCAAAAACGAGTTTGAGCTATTGGATTTGCTGTCGCAGAAGAGCAATATGCGGATACCGAAGTCGCTCGCCGAGTTGAAAACAAAGCCGCGCCTGTTTGACTTGAGCTGTGAAAAGCAGCAGATGCAGCAGGTGGTCAGCGAGTTTTTACAGGTAGAATAGCCAAAAATTAATCCAAACCGGAAGTGTGCTGACGGAATGGAGATGGAAATATAAATATAAATGAAAAGCAGATTCTGATACCGAGGAATTTCCGAGTTAGAAGATACTGTTTATAAAAGAAGCGGCTGTCTATGCCGTATCTTTTGGAGCAGAAAACGGGAAGCCACGCGTATTGGATGCGCGTGGTTTTTTTGTGCGCAAGAGGAGGAAACAATGGAAAAGCAAATTACTATGGAAAAGCGAATTGCATTGATTGGAATTATCGTAGAGGACACAGGCTCGACCGCCGCGCTCAACGATATTTTGCACGAGTACGGCGGCGACATTGTCGCCCGTATGGGTGTGCCGTACCGCGAACGCGGCGTCTGTATCATCAGCGTTGCGGTGGATGCGCCGGCCGACCGGATTAGCTCGCTTGCCGGGCGGTTGGGACGGCTTTCCGGCGTAAGTGTAAAAACAATGTATACAAAAATGGACAATGAAACTGGGAGGGGTCAACATGTATAACAGTAAAGCAATGAAAGCAGAAGAGTTTATCGACGACGCGGAAATTTTGCGCACGATTGCATATGCCAAAGAGCATAAAAACGATGCGGCGCTGATTGAGAAAATACTGGCGAAGGCGGCAGACTATCACGGGCTGACACACGAGGAGGCAGCGGTGCTACTCGAATGTGACGAGCCGGAGCTGTTGGAAAAAATTTATGCGTTAGCCGTCAAGGTGAAGGAGAAAATCTACGGCCGCAGAATTGTCATGTTTGCGCCGCTGTATTTGTCGAATTACTGCGTCAACGAATGCCGTTATTGCCCGTATCACGGGTCGAACAAGCATATTTGCCGCAGAAAGCTCACGCAGGAGGAAATCAAAAACGAAGTCATCGCCCTGCAAGATATGGGCCACAAGCGGCTTGCGTTGGAAACGGGCGAGGACCCGGTCAATAGCCCGATTGAATATGTGCTTGAAAGCATTAAGACGATATATAGTGTGAAGCACAAAAACGGTGCAATCCGCCGTGTCAATGTCAACATTGCGGCGACGACGGTGGAAAACTACCGCAAGCTGAAGGAAGCGGGCATCGGGACGTACATCCTGTTCCAGGAGACGTACCACAAGCCGACGTACGAGTACCTGCATCCGAAGGGGCCAAAACACAACTATGCGTACCACACAGAGGCGATGGACCGTGCAATGGACGGCGGTATCGACGACGTGGGAATCGGCGTGCTGTTTGGATTGTACGAGTACCGTTACGACTTTATTGGCCTGCTGCTGCACGCTAAACACTTGGAGGATGCGAAGGGCGTAGGGCCGCACACGATCAGCGTACCGCGTATCCGCCCGGCGGACGACGTGGATGTGCAGGAGTTCCCGAACGCGATTACCGACGCGCTGTTTAAAAAGATTGTCGCAATCCTGCGTCTTGCGGTGCCATACACGGGCATTATCATTTCCACACGCGAGAGCGAGCAGAGCCGCGCAGAGGTGCTCAAGGTCGGCGTGTCACAGGTGAGCGGCGCGTCGCGTACGAGCGTGGGCGGCTATGTGGACGGAGAAGAAGAGGAAAACACAGAGCAGTTTGAAATCAATGATACGCGTACGCTCGACGAGGTTGTGCGCTGGCTGTGCGAGCTGGGCTATATTCCGAGCTTCTGTACGGCGTGCTACCGCGAGGGACGGACGGGCGACCGGTTCATGCGGCTTGCCAAGTCGGGCCATATTGGCAACGTCTGTCAGCCGAACGCGCTGATGACCTTTAAGGAGTATTTGGAGGACTATGCCAGCGAGGAAACGAAGAAAGTCGGCGAGGCGATGATTGTAAAAGAGCTGGCGCAGATACCGAACGAGAAGGTCAAGGAACAGGCGCAGAAGTATATCGAGCAGCTTGTCGGCGGTGAGCGCGACTTCCGCTTCTAAGGAGGGGACAGCATGGAGCAAAAGATGCACGATTTGAACCAAACGCCAAAGTCCGACCGGCTGCATATTGCCATTTTCGGCAAACGCAATGCGGGCAAGTCGTCGCTGATTAATGCTATTACGGGCCAGCAGACGGCAATTGTGTCCGACACGGCGGGGACGACGGCCGACCCGGTGTATAAAACCATGGAGCTCAGTCCTCTGGGACCGTGCGTGCTGATTGACACGGCGGGCTTTGACGACGAGGGCGTTCTCGGCGCTCTGCGGGTCGAAAAAACGCGCAAAGTCGTCGAGGCTGCGGACGTTGCCATATTGGTATTTGCGGATACAGATTTTACATTTGAAACCGAGTGGGTTCAGATGTTGAAGAAAAAGAATACGCCCATCCTCGCAGTTGTGAATAAGGCAGATGTATTGGCAAATACAAATGAAATTGCAGAAAAGGTCCGCGCGGAATTTGGCCTTGACGCGCTTTTGGTCAGCGCAGTAACGGGCGAGGGCATTGCACAGATACGGCCCGCGCTGGCTCGCCTCGTGCCGGAAGGCTTTGGTACACAGTCGATTGCGTGCCATCTCGCCGGCGCGGGCGACGTGGTGCTGCTCGTTATGCCGCAGGATATCCAGGCGCCAAAGGGGCGGCTGATTCTGCCGCAGGTGCAGACCATACGCGACCTGCTCGACGGCAAGGCGCTTGTGCTGTCGTGTACAACGGACTGCATGGACGGTGCGCTCGCCGCGCTCAAGGAGCCGCCCAAGCTCATCATTACCGACTCACAGGTG
>URQR01000084.1 GCA_900550065.1 uncultured Eubacteriales bacterium
GCCCTCTCAAGCGACGTGTTTTAGTATACCACCCCACATCCTCTTTGTCAAGCACTTTTTTTGTTTTTTTTGTGAAAACTTTAAAATGGTGCGCTTAGGGACGGGGAGGGGCTGTTACATATATTAGGAAGAACTTTATTCTGTTGCTATTTTGCCTCTTTTAGGGTATACTATACAAAACAATAATAAGGGCGGGAATACAATGGATCTGACATCAATACAGACAATCAATTACATTAGAAATAAGTATGGCTTTCACATGCGGAAAGGCTTGGGACAAAATTTTTTGCAGGATGCAGCGGCACTGGACAATATTATACAGGCAGCCTCTCTGACCCCCGACTCCGGCACACTCGAAATCGGCCCCGGAATCGGCGTATTGACGGCCCGGCTCGCAGAAGCCTCGAAAAAAACCGTCACAATTGAAATAGATACCAACTTATTAGAAGTTTTGGACGAAACACTCGCGCCATATGAAAATATTAAAATTATAAACGCGGATGTTATGAAGGTTGACCTCGCGGCATTGATTGCAGAGGAGTTCTCTGACTGTGCCTCTGTTTCCATTGCTGCAAATCTTCCATATTATATCACCACGCCGATTTTGACCCGCCTTTTAGAAGACCCCGCCCTGCACGTAAAGGACATTGTCGTAATGGTACAAAAGGAAGTCGCGCAGCGGTTATGCGCCCGGCCAAAAACAAAAAGCTATTCCGCGCTTTCTGTCCTCGTCGCCTACCACAGCGTACCGGAAATTGTTACAGTCGTACCTGCCTCTTCCTTTGTTCCGCCGCCAAAGGTGGACTCCGCGGTTGTAAAGCTCGCGATGCGTACTACGCCGCCGATACAGCCGCTCAGTGAAAAAGCCGTTTTCAAGACGGTGAGAGCCGCATTCGGCCAGCGCCGTAAAACGCTAATTAACGCGCTGTGCGGCTCCAATTTATATTCTTTGTCAAAAGAAGAAATGAAAACACTTATCACCTCGCTCGGATTTCCCGAAACCGTGCGTGGTGAGGAATTAGGCCTGCAAGAATTCTGCGTGCTTTCCGACGCTCTTATAAACAGTTTTAAATAAGAAAAAAGCCGTCCCTGCCGGACGGCTTTTGTAGTGCCCAATAATTCTTGCTAATCTAAAATATATACCCGAACCTGCCTAGAGCCAAAGCTGAGCGCCTGTGCGCGCGATGCCATGAACAGGTCTACATGCTTTCCATATACGCCCGTATCCCCAGCGAAGCACTCGCCGTATACATAGGAGCCATCAACCGCCTCAATGTACAAGCGTGAACCAAGCGGAATCACGCTAGGGTCCACTGCAACGGTGCCAACCGTCGGCGTTCTACCGAGCGCGGTCCGCGGATTCGTCTTCCCAAGCGTTTCGTAGGAACCGTCATACGCCGTTGCACGGCAGGTAATCACCCGCGCCTCCGCAAGCGATGCCGAACTCCCGCTCCTTGAAGCAAGCTTCACCGTCGGAGCCGCCACTTCTTTCGTGCCGACTGCGACAACCTTGTTGACCGGCTGCTCCACAACCTCGCGGAAAATCTCTTCGCGCTCTACTACCTCTCCGTTTTTTGCCACAACACGGTAGGTCACGTTTGCAAGCCCGTTTTCGCCCTCTGTCACTACTTTCTTCGTCCCCTTGTCCACAGAGGCCGAATTTTCCTCAATAATTTCGTAGCCAACTACCTCTTCTTCCACAACTTCGCTTACGTCCACACGGGCAATATTGATTTGCATGCCCTTTGCCGTCTGTGCGTCAAAGGCCGGCTCGACCTCGTCGTCTCCGTCCAAGGTGATACCGTGCTGCTGTAAGACCGCCCCTACCGTCGGCAGAGCGCTGCGGACTGTTTTTTCTCCGTCCATATCGGAGATTTGAATGTCAAATGCACGTGTGATGCTGATTTGTCTTGCCTCGCTAATGGGAGTGTCGGCCGCGGCGGATACAATATCCTCCGGCGTAAGTGCAATACCGGCTTCTTTAAGCACGGCACCGACCGTCGATTTTGTCGTCTTTAAAGTAATTACATTACCGTCGTCAGTTACGGTAACCTCCCAGCTCGCAGCCGCTACCAACGTCATAAAGGTAACAGCAATCATCAGGGTAACAATTGTGCCGGTTATCAAAGCTTTGCGAGGGGACAAATGTTTCAAATTCCATTTGTCTAATAAAACCATACTTCCTCCGTTCTCCGCTTACACAGACCGATCGGAACGCAAGCAAACGTTTATTTTGCGCTCCAAAGACAGGAACAGTCTGCTAAAGCAAGCGGGTTTACTGCTGTTTGATTTGGGCAAGGCCCATTCTACCCCCATTTCATACATTTGTCAAGATTATTTTAATATTTTTGTAATATTTTCACTGCCAAATTTCGATTGAAACTGCAAATTTTACGGCTATATATACAAAAATAAGCGCAAATCATTTCACAAATGTTACGAAATGTTAATACAATCATACCCCCGTTTCCGCAAAATTATACCCGCGATGTAAAATCTATGTAACAAACATTTTTGCAATAAAATTGAAACATAAAATTACGTGGTTTTCCTTTACTTTGGACGCATTTTGTAGTAAAATGTAGATAATCTGTGAATAGTATATACGGTAGATTCATATTAATAAATATACCATATTTAGCATAATCAGATTCAACAGAAATTTTTGCATAAAGGAGTTTTTTTCGTGAGCCAAACCAACAATCCTAAAAAAAGGCCCTCTGAAGAAACGGCCTCCGCCCGCGGCAGCGCAGCGCGGAGAAAAAAGAAGGCGTCAAAGAAAAACCCGGCCCTGCTGATAACAATTTGTGTCGTCGCGGCGATACTTGTTGGCACTTTGATATTTGGAATGGTCAGCGCGTTCGCAGTCGACAAAAACGTCGTCAGCGACGGCGTGATGATCGCTGGGCAGGATATGGGCGGAAAGACGCGCGACGAAGTAATCGCGTATTTATCGGGACTTGAAAACCCATTTGCTTCCTCCAGCGTCACGGTCAAGATGAACGACTCCGGCCAAACGCTGACGGTTACGCAGGAATCGGCCGATTTGAAAATTGACGTTGAAAAAACGGCGGATGCAGCGGTATCCTATTCAAAGGGGAATCTATTTACCGCGCTTGCGGCTAAATTTTCAAAGAAAGACATCAATTATATCCCCGCGTACGACCACAGCAAGCTCGACGCCGCGCTCAACAGCTTTGCCAAAGAGGTTGGCGGCACGCTCGTGCAACACGAGGTGGAAATCAAAGAGACCGAGATCGTAGTAACACCCGGCAAAGAAGGGCTTGGCGTAGACGTGCCCGCCGTTAAGGAGCAGGTACTTGGCGCACTTAAGCCCGCGGCACAGGAAACCGTGACGATCAGCAAGGTCAACACAAATCCCGCCGATATCGACGTGGAAGAATTATACGAAACAACAAAGCGCGACCCGCAGGATGCAAAATATACGCTTGAAAACGGAGAGGTAGTCGTTGCCGACGAGGTGAATGGGCGTGAGATTGATGTAGAAAGCGCAAAATCGCTTTTAAAAGGGTTTAAGCCCGGTTCGCAGCCCGTGACAATTCCGTTTATCATGCATGAGGCAGCAGTTAAGGCGGGTGACCTGAGTACTGCGCTGTTTGCTGACAGCTTGGGCAGCTTTTCTACGAAATATATGACGTCCAACAAGCCGCGTGCGGCAAACGTTGAATTGGCGGCAAAGCTGATTAACGGGACGATTCTTCTGCCGGGCGACGAGTTTTCCTACAACGGCTCGGTTGGGCCGCGTACGGCGGCAAGAGGCTTTAAGGCCGCGTCCGTCTATGAAAACAACAAAATGGTCGATGGTCTTGGCGGCGGTATCTGCCAGACGAGCTCGACCCTGTACGCCGCTGTCCTATATGCCGACCTACAGGTAACAGAGCGCCATGAGCACTCGCTCGAAATTACGTACGCACCGCTCGGCATGGACGCAACAGTAGCGTATGGCTCGCTCGACTTCCGGTTTAAAAACAACACGAGCATGCCGATTAAAATCACGACCTCGTGGGGTGGCGGCGTTGTCTCCGTCAACATTGTGGGCACGAAGGAAAACAAAAACCGGACGATTAAAATCAATACAGATGTCATCAGCTCGACCCCATACGGCACGACAGAGGTAGAGGATAAGACGCTGCCGGCGGGTAAGCGGGTCGAAGATGCGCCCGGCTTTAAGGGGCATGTGGTAAATACGTATAAAGTAATCTATGAAAACGGTGTACAGGTAGAGAACAAGTTTTTGCACAAGAGCACTTATACGATGGTGAACCGTGTAGTCCGCGTCGGTACTGCGGCAGCGGACCCGACCCCAACGCCAAAACCGACAGAAGAGCCGGAGGCTACGCCTACTGTGAACACGCCGACAAACGCGCCGACACAGACGCCGAAGCCAACGCCTACTCCAACGTCCTCTGCGGCAAACAATCCGTCGCCGACACCGCCGGAAGGGCTATAAAAACAAAAGCTGTACGGAGTTTATTCCGTACAGCTTTATTTATTTTGCGGGCTACATTTCTTTGTCGTACTTTATCCGATAGTATACGCCGCTCCCAATTACAAACAGGTAGGCAAACACCAAAAGCAGCACGGCCGCAAGGTCAACCTCCATGAGTGCAAACGCCAGCATCAGCGCACCAAACACAAACACCATAAGGTCAAACGCTTTCGCCTTCGCCCGGTTTCCAACCGCAATATTTCGCTCATCTTTTTGTTCAATTTCAATCTGCCGCTCAACGTCCGGATGTTTTCTAACCGCCATACGGCTTACCCAGTCGCCGACACCATGCCCGAACAGGCCGCAGCCAACGCCGATACAAAGATATGGCAGGACGCGCCAATAGCGCGCTGCCTCCGGCATGGAGCGCAAAAGTGCGACGCCCCCAAAGAGTAGTCCGATTCCTACGATGATTTTGACCGCTATTGCTACTTTTTTGCTCATCACTGCTCCTCCTCATAAATAAAAATATCCTCGATGTTCATTCCAAAAAAACGGGCAATTTTAAACGCCAATAAAATAGATGGGTTATAGCGCCCATTTTCCAGCGAGCTGATCGTCTGGCGCGATACTGCTAAACGTTCAGCCAATTCCTCCTGCCGGATATTCCGGTCTTTTCTGATTTGTTCCAACCGGTTTTTCACCGTCCCACCTCCATTTTGTAAAGCTTGCTTTACGTATTTTTATTGTATCACGCCTTTTCATTAATGTCAAGTATCCTTTACAATAAATATAAATTTTTTCAAATAAAAAAAGTGCAGCTGCACTTTTTTATAATTCTATTTCGACCGGTTCCCATGCAAATGGCAATAAATCCCTTGCCCGCACTTTAATCAGCTCGCCGACTTCATCGCGTACCAATACCATAATATCCGGACAGTATTCAAATAGCATTTGGCGGCAGTTGCCACATGGCGATACAACATACCCCTCTTGTTTATCATGAACTGCAACAATCGTGTCAAAGGCTCTTTCCCCCGCGGAAACGGCGCTCCCCATTGTAATATATTCCGCGCACGAACCATGAATCGCATAACAGTTAACGCCTTGATAGATCTTGCCGTTTTTGCACCGAAGCGCACATCCCACCGTATGCCTGTATACGCCGTCGTCAAAATTTTCTCTTAACACCGCTAATGCAAGGTCAATCAATTTATGGTCCTGTTCTGTTACACTATACCGTCTCATATCCATCCCCTTTCCTATGTTAGGCCCGCTCAAACGAAACAAACCGCCCTATATTGGGCGGTATATTTTATTATACGCGCGCCACACCCGTATCGCGCGCGGCCTGCGCAACCGCCGCCGCCACCGCTTCTACGACGCGGCTGTCGAGCGAGTTCGGTATAATATAATCCTCGCTTAGCTCCTCGTCCGTAATAATCGACGCAATCGCCCGCGCGGCGGCAATTTTCATCTCGTTATTAATATCACTTGCCCGTACATCGAGCGCGCCGCGAAAAATCCCCGGGAAAGCCAGTACGTTATTAATCTGGTTTGCAAAGTCGCTCCGGCCCGTGCCGACAACGCGCGCGCCCGCCGCCTTTGCCGCATCGGGCATGATTTCAGGAACAGGATTCGCCATCGCAAAAATAATCGGGTCTTCCGCCATAGCCGCAATCATTTCCGGCTTTAGCACCTCCGGCGCGGAAACGCCAATAAATACGTCCGCGCCCGCAAGCGCGTCCGCGAGCGTACCTTTTATCATGCCGCGGTTCGACACCTTTGCAATCTCGGCCTGCATCGGGTTGAGCCACGGGCACCCTTCATATACAACGCCCTGCTTGTCGCACAGAATCACATTTTTCAGCCCCGTGCCGAGCAGGAGCTTTGCAATTGCCGTTCCCGCCGCGCCGCAGCCATTTACAACTGCCGTAATTTCGCCAATCTTCTTCCCAACAATTTTGAGCGCGTTCATAATAGCGGACAGGACAACGACCGCCGTCCCATGCTGGTCGTCGTGGAACACCGGAATATCGCACACGCGCTTGAGCTTTTCCTCTATCTCAAAGCAGCGCGGCGCGGAGATGTCCTCTAAATTAATCCCGCCGAACGACCCCGCCAGCAAAGACACCGTCCGCACAATTTCGTCAGGGTCCTTTGAGCGGATACAAAGCGGGAACGCGTCCACACCCGCAAACCGCTTAAACAGCGCGCATTTCCCCTCCATAACCGGCATACCGGCCTCCGGCCCAATGTCGCCGAGGCCAAGCACCGCCGTGCCGTCCGTCACGACCGCGACGAGGTTGCCGCGCCGTGTGTATGTATAGGATAAATCCGTGTCTTCGGAAATCGCGAGGCACGGCTGCGCCACGCCGGGCGTATACGCGACCGATAAATCTTCCTTACTATTTAATTCACAGCGGCAGGTAACTTCAATCTTACCCTGCCACGCCTTATGCTTTTCAAGCGCTATTTGTTTTGCGTCCATCGTACATTACCTCCAAAAAAATAGATTGTACACCTTAACCATACTATCACTATTGACGTTTTTCGTCAAGCTGCCGAGCAATTTACAAAGAAAATTACATTTAATTGAAAATTTTTTATTTTCCTTTCCGCAATTTTATGCTATACTGTCACAAGATAGTCGTTGTTTGATCTATGAAAGGAGTGCATATCACATGTGCGGAATCGTAGGGTATATCGGTCCTCGAAAAGCGGCGCCAATTCTGATGAACGGACTTAAAAAGTTAGAATACCGCGGGTACGACTCGGCGGGTATTGCGGTGCTGGCGGACGATAAAATCGAAATGATAAAGGCAAAGGGCCGGCTAAAGGTTCTTTCCGACATGACGGACGGCGGGGACGCTGTGGCGGGCAACATCGGAATCGGGCACACGCGCTGGGCGACACATGGTGCGCCCTCGGATACGAATTCACATCCGCATTTGAGCCGCAACGGCAAGATTGCGGTCGTGCATAACGGAATCATTGAAAACTACAAACAGTTAAAGGCTTCTTTAATCAAAAAAGGCTACACCTTTCTGTCTGATACGGACACAGAGGTCATCAGCCACCTGCTCGACTACTACTACGCGGGCAACATGATTGATACGCTCGCACGCGCGCTCAGCCGTCTACAGGGCAGTTATGCGCTCGGCGTACTGTCGGCCGACCACCCGGGCGAGATGTTTGCTGTACGCAAGGACTCGCCGCTTATCGTCGGTCTCGGCGACGGCGAGAACTACATCGCCTCCGACATTCCGGCCGTACTCGACTATACGCGCGACGTATACCTGCTCGAAGACGGAGAAATCGTTTGGTTCAAAGACGGTCAGGTAAAGCTGTTCGACGTTGACAAGCAGCCGGTCGAAAAGGAGATCTACCACGTAACGTGGGACGCAGGCGCGGCGGAAAAGGGCGGCTTTGAGCACTTTATGCTAAAGGAAATCTTTGAACAGCCCGCGGCAATCCGCGATACAATCAGCCCGCGTATCCGCGACGGGAAGGTGTTTTTGGATGATCTGCATATCAGTGATGAAACAGTAAGAAACCTAAACAAAGTGCATATTATCGGCTGCGGCAGCGCGTACCACGTCGGTGTGGTCGGGCGCTATCTGTTCGAGGATATGGCGCGGCTCGCGACAGAGACGGAGCTTGCGTCGGAATTCCGCTACCGTAACCCGATTCTGACGGAAAACGACCTTGTTATCGTCATCAGCCAGTCGGGCGAGACGGCGGACACGCTCGCGGCTATGCGCGAGGCAAAGCGGCGCGGCTGCCGCGTGCTTGCAATCGTGAACGTAGTCGGAAGCTCCGTCGCGCGTGAGGCGGACGACGTCATTTACACATGGGCAGGGCCGGAGATTGCCGTCGCGACAACAAAGGCCTATTCGACCCAATTGCAGGTGCTCTACCTGCTGGCGCTGCATTTCGCGACTGTACGCGGCAAGCTGTCCGACGAGGCACACCGCGAAATTGTAGCGGAAATGCTAAAAATTCCACAAAAAATTGAAGCAATGCTGCAAGACGTTTCCTAATTACAGGAGTACGCCGCGTCGCACTACAACACAAAGGACGTGTTCTTCCT
>URQR01000085.1 GCA_900550065.1 uncultured Eubacteriales bacterium
TATCAATGAAATTCTCCGCAGGTCTTGAAAATAAAGGATTTATCGTAGTTTGCGCACTGTATCCCATTATAAGATTCCACTTGAAGTTCTCCGTACTTCCGCACATCATAAGGGCAAAAATAAGGGAAGCAAAATTCAGTAATACCATTTAATAAAGAGGTATGAGATGATTTACCGAGTTGATAGACTATCTGAAAACAGTATAAACCCTATTACGGGGCATGAGTATGACAACTCATGGCTAATTTTAATGCTAACCGACAGTCTTGAATATCAGCAAATGTGTGGAAGCAGCAACGGTTGTGCTTACACAATAAAGATAAGTCGAAGTCAATGCAAAAATTGGAAAATGGCAGTTGGTGATTTCTTGGGATTTTCTGAAGCAAATGCAAAAAATGCCATTTTAGTGATGTCTGAGGCTGATGTGAAATCTGCGAAAAACCATTATGAAGGTCACAGGTATAATGAACCACTTCTTCGTGAGAACGAACCCTCTATTTTAGTTCATAGTACACCGATGAATAGGTGGGAACAAATTAAACGTGACGGAATGTTAAAGAGTTGGAATATACTAAAAACCGAAAAAGTTGTTACTGAAGATCAACCTATTGGAATACAGCTTGGTGATCCAATAGACTTTAGTGACTACATAATGTTTGGTGATGGCGTTACAGGGGAAATTGTTGTGAACTCAAAACAACAAGGAAAGATTGTAATGAGTACTGATGCAGAGTGTCTTACTGGGGCAAGATTATATTTTGATGCAAAAAGAATGGCTCATGATGGATTGCTTATTCGGGATGGATGCCATTTGAAAGTAAAAGATATGTTACCTCTTAAACCATATCTGATTTGGATTGCAACATGGGAGACGATTGGACTTGCAAGCCAAGTATCCACTCCCAAAATCTTTGCCGAGCGAGCTGACAAGCATTTTCAATCTTTTTCAAAACCGTATAATATTTCGCTCTCAAACGCCGAGGAACTATTACCCGCTGAAAAATAGTCTGACAATTGGATGGATAGTTTCCTTTGTTTCTGCTCATAAGGGCAAAAACAAGGGCAGGTGTAATGCCTTGAAAATATGGGGCTTTCAGAGGGCTTGATAGATAAATTATAGAAAAAAGTAAAAGCTCCTGCCTATACAGGGGCTTTTATTTTGCTTTGCGCGTCTTTTCCCATAGAAGCTGTTCCTTATTTTTGCGTGTGTCGTCCAGCAGAAAGGCGGCCCATTGCCGTTCAGGGGAATTTGCTTGCTCAGCACATATATTCAGGCAGGAAATATACTGTGCTATTTTCTCGCTTAAAGCGGCTTCGCAGCCTTTGATTCCACATTCATGGACGAGTGCGGTCAACTCATAGATTGGCAGCCCAATTGCGTGCGTTTCCACATGCACCGTCGAGCAGGCCTGCCCAACGGCGTGGCACAAGGCGATATCTGCCGGATTGCTTAATTCCTTTGCCATGCCGTGCACTTGCAGGATGGCCTGTTTCGCCGCTGGCATCTTGACGTGGCCTGCTGCCCATTGTGCAGAGAGACAGAGCGCCGTTTGTGGGCGCGTATCGGCGGGGTAGCGTTCTTTTAACACGGCGACCGGAGACTGTACACATTCGAGCGCCCAGAGCGCCAGCGTTTTGTGGCTTTGCATACGAATTAGGAAAAGTAACTCTTGCAGGCAGACGCTTTCCCGGGTGAGCAGGAGCTTGTTGTTTCGCTTCCATTTTTCTTTTATATCCTGAATATACAAGCTTATCCCTCCTTTGGCTTTTAATATTTACTGTACCATATCAAGCGGACACATGCAAGAAAAAACAAAATATTCGATCGATTTATTGACATATGTCATAAATCGGCGTATAATAGAACAGGAAATTGCGTGGAAAACCACGTATTCAAGTAAAAAGGGAGGGATGTGCGGTGCCGAGGCCAACAAAATGCAGAAAGGTATGCGGTTTGCCGGAGCTGGCGTGCTTTTGTCCCGAGACTGGCCGGACAGAGCCGATGGAAACGGTTGTTATGACGGTTGACGAATACGAGGCGATACGGCTGATTGATCTAAAAGGCTATACGCAGCAGGCGTGCGCGGCGCAGATGCAGGTCGCGCGCACAACGGTGCAGAAAATCTACGACACAGCGCGCAAAAAGCTGGCCGACAGCATTGTTAACGGTAAACGGCTGCAAATCGGCGGCGGAGACTACCAAATATGCGGCGGCGGACGCTGCATGGAGTGCCGCTGTGGCGGCAAGGGCGGACAGGCCGTACATTCAGACAAAAAATAGACACAAGATAAAGGAGAGAGGGCAATGAGTGAAACGTGTAACCATCAGTGTGATAGCTGTAATCAAGATTGTGAAAGCAGGAGCTTTCTTGAAAAGCCGCATGAAATGAGCCAGATTAAGAAGGTAATCGGCGTTGTAAGCGGGAAGGGCGGCGTCGGTAAGTCGATGGTGACGTCCCTGCTGGCGGTGACGATGCGGCGGCGTGGCTACCGCAGTGCGATTTTAGACGCGGACATTACAGGGCCGTCGATTCCGAAAAGCTTCGGCATCAAACAACGGGCCATGTCGGACGAAAACGGGCTTTTGCCCGTTCGGAGCAAGACCGGAATCGACATTATGTCGCTGAATTTGCTGCTCGAAAACGACACCGACCCGGTCATCTGGCGCGGGCCGGTGATTGGCGGCGTGGTAAAGCAGTTTTGGACGGACGTAATTTGGGGCGATGTGGACTACATGTTTATCGACATGCCGCCCGGAACGGGCGATGTGCCGCTGACTGTGTTCCAGTCGATTCCGATGGACGGTATCGTGGTCGTAACGTCGCCGCAGGAGCTGGTTTCCATGATTGTATCAAAGGCGGTACGTATGGCGGAAATGATGAATATTCCGATTTTGGGGCTGGTGGAAAATATGTCGTACTTCCTATGTCCCGACAACGGTAAGCAATACGCCGTTTTCGGCGACAGCCACATCGACGAGATTGCCGGGCAGCACGGGCTGCCGGTGCTGGCGAAGCTGCCGATTGACCCGAAGCTGACGGCGGCGTGCGACGCGGGGATGATTGAGCTGTTTGAAGGCGAGTGGATGGACAGCGCGGCGAAGCTGCTCGAAGAGTTAAAATAGGGGATAGAGAGATAGGAAAAAAGGCACGGCAATACCGTGCCTTTTTTGTACCTAAAACGGAGCCTGATCCGTTTTAGGTTATCACCTCGAGCCATTTGAGCAAACGAACAGAATCGACCAGCCCGCGCCGGTAGAGATACCGCTCCTGTTTATCTCCTCTGCCGGCTGCAATTCCGCCTCCGAAGCGGCGTGCTCCTCCGTTTGAAAATAGTCGTGGTACGCCTTGTCTATCAGCCCGTCAATCACCCATACATAGTTCTCTTTGCCCATCATCACACCTCCTTTGGTTTTGTATTATTGTCGGGAAAACGTTAGCTAACGTGCATTTAAGTTTAAGGAGCATATGCTCCTTTCACTTATTTTGACAGATTCAAGCCGTAATGTGCCTCCAACGCTTCTACAACTAATCTACTGACGCTGACGCCCTTTTCTTTTGCAAACGTTTTGATTTCCTCGCGTTTGCCCTTTGGGACTAAAGCGCGTATTTCGTCGTAGTTTTGGCGTTTGAAGTCATTGTCATAGGCTACTTTGTCAAATGCCACCCGACCAACTCCTTTGCCAAATGATGTACTCATTGTAACACATTAGCAAAGGTATTGCAAATATTATTATATCACACGTTAGCCACCGTGTCAAACGATTTTAAATAAAAAAGGCCGGAAATCTCCGGCCTGTATATTATTTTGCTTTTGGGCTGAAAATCAGCGCGATTAGATAGCCAAAGAACACCGACGCGGCAATGCCTGCCGCCGCGGCCGTCACGCCGCCCGTGAAAACGCCGAGCAGGCCGGACTCTGTGATGCCCTTGATTACGCCTTTTCCGAGCGTATAGCCGAAGCCGACAATCGGTACGGTTGCGCCCGCGCCCGCAAATTTGACAATTGGCTCATACAGGCCGAGCACCGTCAGCACCGTGCCGGCACAGACATAAATTACGAGGATACGCGCCGGGGTGAGCTTTGTTTTGTCAATCAAAATCTGGCCGATGGCACAGATGATACCGCCGACGATAAATGCTTTTAAATACATCATCCACATATCAATCAAGACTCCTTTGCACACTGATTGCATGGGCAATACACGGGATGCTTTCGCCCTGCAAGAGATTGAGCGGGCTCATAAGCGCGCCCGTACCAACGAACAAAACACGGTTAAGGTTGCCTTGCTGCATCTGGTCTAAGATGTAGCCGCAAAAGACGATACCGCTGCACCCGCAGCCGCTTCCGCCCGAGTGGACATCCTGCTCCTTGACGTCGAACACCATTTTGCCGCAGTCGTCGTAGTTTTTTCTTACGTCGAAGCCCGACGCACAGATGAGGTCGCACGCGATGTCCGCGCCGACGGTGGCGAGGTCGCCCGTTACAATCAGGTCGTAGTACGACGGGGCGAGGCCCGTGTCCTCAAAGTGCGTCGTAATGGTGTCGACCGCCGCAGGGGCCATTGCCGCGCCCATATTGTTCGCGTCGTTAATTCCCATATCGACGATTTTACCCGTCGTGATGTGGGTGACGTAGGGGCCGTTTTCCTTTGCGCCGAGCACGAGCGCACCGGAGCCTGTCACGGTCCATTGCGCCGTTGGCGGGCGCTGGCCGCCGTACTCGAGCGGGAAGCGGTACTGCTTTTCTGACGAGCAGAAGTGGCTCGAGGTAATAGCGACGCATTTGTCCGCATAGCCGCCGTCAATCGCCATTGCCGCGAGAGAGGTGCTTTCCGCCATAGTAGAGCAGGCTCCGTAGAGGCCAAAGAATGGGATTTGTGTGTCCTTGAGCGCATAGTGCGAGCCGGCGCACTGGTTTAACAGGTCGCCCGCAAAAACATAGTCGACCGCGCTGGTCGGGATGTTTGCTTTCGCGATTGCGCGCTGGATCGCAGATTTTTGCAGCTTGCTTTCCGCCTTTTCCCACGTTTTTTCATCGTATAAATCATCTGTTAAGATTTCGTCATAGTATTTCGACAGCGGGCCTTCGCCCTCCTTTTTGCCGGCGACCGACGCGGACGCGAGGATCGACGGCGGGTTTGCAAGCGCGACAGTCGCCTTGCCGAGCCGTTTCTGTGCCATAGTGATAACCATTCCTTCCGTATGATTCAAGCTCAATTTTTTTCAGTTTTTTGCTATACTTATGTTCCCCAGCAAATGAAAATCTATGCCCGAATCGCAGGAAATTACGCAAAAAAACCGCCAAACGGCGGTTTTTGATGATGCGCTTGTGTTACTTTATGTCGGTTTTCCAAAAGCCGTGCAGGTTGCAAAACGCATACGCCGCGATCGGCTTGTCATCCTCTGTGAGCATAAACTCAACGACCGGCTTGTCCGTATGGGACAAATCGACACGCTGACAGCCTTTTTTCGTCTTGAGATAGACAAAACCGATGCTGTGCTTTTCCTCCATCGGATGATAGATACTGCCGACTGCAACGGTGATTTTGTTTTTGTCCTGCTTAATAACAGGCAGATGCTTTTCGGCAATGTCTTCACTGTCCTTGACGAGCAGTCTTGACAGCTCCTCGCCGCAGCAGGTCACCTTTTCCGCCTTTTTTCCGCCTCGAATCACTTCAACGATATGGTCGCAGTGATTTCCTGCAAAAAATACCGGTTCTTCTTTTCCAAACATGTTATCCCTCCTCTATCAGCACTGGAACGGTGCAAGCTCAAGCTTGATGAAGTAGCCCTGCTCGTGATCACATACGGGGCAGATGTTCGGCGCTTTCGTGCCGGTGTGAACATAGCCGCAATTAAGGCACATCCAGCCCGTCTCCACGTCGGAGACAAAGAGCTTGTTCTGCTCGAGCATGTCGGCAAACGTACGGAAACGGTCGCCGTGCGTCTTTTCGATTTCAGCAATCATGTTAAAAGAGGCCGCAACCTTTGTAAAGCCCTCCTGCTGGGCGATGTTGCCAAACGTTTTATAAACCGGGTCGTGTTCCTCATACTCGTTGTGCTGTGCGCTGCGCAAGAGCTTGGGTACCTCGTCATAGATGTCGACCGGGTATCCGCCGTCAATCTCAATCGTCTGGCCGAGCAGCTCCTGTAAGTGATTGTAGTAGATTTCCGCGTGCTCTTTTTCTTGGTTTGCCGTGAAGGTAAAAATTGCTTCAATCACGTGCAGCTTTTGCTTTTTCGCTTGTGATGCGGCAAAGGTGTAGCGGTTGCGCGCCTGGCTTTCACCCGCAAACGCACGCATAAGATTTTTTGCCGTTTCGCTTGTTTTAAAATCAACTGCCATATTTGTTCCCTCCGAACTCTCATAAAATTTTGCTTACATGTTGTATTATCCGCAGATATGAAAGGAATATACCAAAATTTGCGCGCTGTAATTAAGATGCGTCGATGTTTGTTTTCAATTTTGTTACAAAATAGTTTTTATATGTACAAATCATATGCTCTGTGTTAAGATATAGTTACTTTTATGTACATAAAAAGAACCGTTTAAACCGCTTTTCCGCAAGGGGTACCCCTTGCGGGAAAAGCGGGTATTTGACGTGCGTAAAAATGAATGGAATAGAAAAATAAACATGTTGGGGGAGGGCAGAAGGATGATTGAACTTTCAGGCATCAACAAAACCTATAAAACGGCGAAGCGCGGCGCCGGCTTTGGTGCGGCGGTTAAGGCGCTGTTTCATAAGGAGTACACCTATCTACATGCGCTCGACGACGTATCGTTTACAATTGGCGACGGCGAAATGGTGGGCTATATCGGCCCGAACGGTGCGGGGAAAAGCAGTACAATCAAAGTGATGAGCGGAATCCTTACGCCTGACAGCGGCACCTGCCGCATCAATGGCTTAACGCCGTGGAAGGAGCGCGTCGCGCATGTGCGGCAAATCGGCGTTGTGTTCGGCCAGCGGTCCCAGCTTTGGTGGGATGTGCCGGTGATTGATTCGTTCGAGCTGATTCGCGACATTTACAAGATTGACGAGACAGTCTATCGACGCAATTTAGACGAGCTTGTGACGATGCTCGATATTGGCGAGGTTATCCGTACACCTGCGCGCCAATTAAGCCTCGGTCAGCGGATGCGCTGTGAAATTACGGCTTCGCTGCTGCACGACCCGAAAATTTTGTTTTTGGACGAGCCGACGATTGGGCTCGACGCGGTGTCGAAGATTGCCGTGCGTGAATTTATCAAGCAGGTCAACAAAAGGCACGGCACAACGGTGATCCTTACCACGCACGATATGGCGGATATTGAGGCGCTGACAGAGCGGATTTTGCTGATTGGGAAGGGAAAGATTCTGCTCGACGGCTCGCTCACGGAGCTAAAAGAGCGCAATTCCAAATGTAAGAAGGTAACAGTAGCTTATACCGGGGCGTGGAGAGTGGACTGCGAAGGCATTACGGTACAGGAGGACATCGGCGGGCGCGTGAGCGCGCTGGTCGATACGGATGTACTTTCTGTGTCGGACGCAATTGCAAAAATTTCGCAGGGGACGGATGTGACTGATATTTCGGTCGCGGGTGCGACGGCGGAGGAAATGGTCGTGTCGCTGTATAAGGAGTTTGCAATATGAAAAAATATCTAAGCTTTTTTCGGATTCGCTTTATCAACGGTCTGCAATACCGCGCGGCGGCCTATGCCGGCGTTGCGACACAGTTTGCGTGGGGCACGCTGGAGCTTTTGGCCTTTGCGGCGTTTTACCGCGCAGACCCAGCCGCATTCCCGATGGAATTTTCTCAGCTTTCGTCGTATATCTGGCTCCAGCAGGCGTTTTTGGCCTTGTTTATGACGTGGTTTTTCGACGGCTCAATTATGGAGTCTATTACGAGCGGTAATGTGGCCTATGAATTGGCGCGGCCGATGGATTTGTATAATATGTGGTTTGTGAAAAACGCAGCCATCCGACTATCAAAAGCGGTGCTGCGCTGTGCGCCGGTTTTAGTTGTGGCGTTTTTTCTGCCCGCGCCGTACGGAATCACGCTTCCGCCGGACTTTATCAGCTTTTTGGCCTTTTGTGTGACAATGGCGATAGGGCTTTTTGTGGTAATTGCGTTTGGAATGCTTGTTTATATTGCGACCTTTTATACGCTGAATTCACTTGGCGTGCGTGTGATTGCAATCTCACTTGCTGATATTTTTACAGGCGCGCTCGTTCCGCTGCCGTTTTTGCCGGACGGTGTCCGCGCTGTGTTCGAGCTGACGCCGTTTGCGGCGATGCAAAATATCCCGCTGCGCGTTTACAGCGGCAACATCAGCGGGGAGGCGCTTTTGTGGAGTATCGCGCTCCAGCTGTTCTGGGCTGTGGTTTTGATTTTACTCGGAAAACTATGGATGAAACAAGCGGTGAAAAAAGTCATCGTACAGGGGGGATAAGGATGCGGCTCTATTTTAAATACTTTTCGATT
>URQR01000086.1 GCA_900550065.1 uncultured Eubacteriales bacterium
CGTTATCCTTTAAAAAGGACATTGCGCCTTCCATCATACCGAGCCCCACAAACAAAAAGCCAAATCCGGCAAAAATCATACCAAGATTTTGGTACTTTTTCCGGTTGAGAAACAAAATGAAGAACACGCCCACCGCCGCTAACACCGGTGCCCAAAAAGACGGTTTTAGAAGCCCCATGTACGACATAGCGGAGGAATTAATATCCTCTAAGCTAATGATAAACGATGTAATCGTCGTACCAATATTGGCGCCCATGATAACCCCGACTGCCTGACCAAGCTTCATAATACCGGCATTAATAAAACCGATAACCATAACCGTCGTGGCGGACGAACTCTGAATCAGCGCGGTTACCGCCGCACCAACGAGTACGCCCTTAATTTTATTGCTTGTAAAACTATCAATAATTTTGCTGAGCCGGTCGCCGGCAAACTTTTCAAGCCCGTCTCCCATGATATTCATGCCGTACATGAAAAACGCAAGCCCCGCCAGCAGAGTAATAATCCATTCAAACTGCATATGTCTACCTCACATATCCCGATTTATTCTTTTGCTGTACAAAAACTATTTTTCTTAAACGAATCAATACCCTAAATTTTCCGGTACAAGAATTACCGTAATTCTGCCCGGCCATTTATAACAGTTATGAATAATGCTCGTGATATTACAAATCCGCTGCTGACACGTACAGTCATGACATTTGCCGTCCTCTGTACACGGCGTCGGATGATTAATGCGTTTCGCGTTAAGCGGCGCAACCTCCTTTGCGCGGATAATACCTGCGTTGATATCACGCACGACCTTGTTTGTGCCGGCAATCACAATGACATTTTTCGGACCGAAGGCCATCGCCGCAACGCGGTTACCCGTGCAGTCAATATTGACGAGTTCGCCGTTTTTTGTGATTGCGTTCGTGCTCGTTACGAAATAATCCGCGCTTAGCCCCTCACGGTACTTGTCGCACATTGCCTCAAAACTCGGCTGGTTATAGCGGTCTATGTAGTTATACGCGCCGTTTTGGATGTCGGAGAGCACATTCGTCTCGTTCAGCGTCACGCTTCCGCCGACCGCCACACTCGCTCCTTCCGGAATCAGCGACGCAATCACCGCGCGCACCGCTTCGATATTTTCTACATAAATTGCGTTATACCCCTTTTTCTTTAATACCTCTATCATTTCTTTTGCGACACACTCGCGGTGCCAGCGTTTGATTGCTTCCATAACCAATCCTCCTGCCCAAATTCTATATTTGTTTCTGCGCGTAAACTATATGAAAAACTGCGTTGCGGCTTCACCGCATGAGGGCGCCGCCCGAAAGCCGCTTTTTCCATCGCTAACCGTCAGGTTTGCGTATTTATATGAGCGGCTCTGGCCGCACAATCAGATGGCATACATTTCCATCAATGTCGCGGAAGAAAAACGTCTTAATCCCCTTCGGCGATACGGAAACATCCGTCACAACCTCCGCGCCCGCTTCCTTGAGCTTCTCTACCATCGGCATAAATTTGCCGTCGTCAATGGAAAACGCAAGGTGGCGGATACCCGCTGTCATATGGCTCTTCTTTTCCTCGCCCATATCCGTCATCACAAATTCAAGCATATCTCCGCTTTCAAACGCTAAAAAGTATGTTCCCTTGCCATTGTCGTACACGGTTTTCAAGTCGAACATATCCTTGTACCAGTCACTCAGTCTTTTCGTGTCCTGTGACAAAATCGCCACATGCTCAATACCCTTTACCATAACAAACTGCCTCCCCTATACTTTAAATAAATTCTTTTCCGTCACACAGCAGCGCCGTCCTGTGGCACTGCACAAAAACCACGTCAAAGCCTTCGATATATTTTTCCATCGCTTCCACCACAAGCTCGGGCTTTACGTTGTATTCGTTGCCCGCCGGCAGGGCCATCGCAAGGGTCAGATATTTTCCTTCCTTCGCCGAAACCGCCAGCATTTTTATATCCTTCTTGATATCAACGTCTTTGACGCTGCTTTTGCTCTTTTTTGAAACAATAATTGAATCGCGCGATAAAAACGCATCAAGGTCCGGTACAAACGGCTGCTTTAGCTCCACCGTCACGCAGTAACGCGCTTCGTTTAGCGTTTTTAGGCTGATATCGCCTTCGCCAACGCACTTTACCGCCGTTACGACGATTCCGCCGCCAAACGCCGCATTAAATCGCTCCAAAACCTCGCGTTCTTCCACACTTTCATCAAAATCAATATCAATATATTCGTCCTCGCTCGTCGTTCCGACCGAAATCGGCATAGCCACCATCATCACCGGGTGTGGATTAAACCCCTCCGTATATGTCACAGGCAACCCGCTCCGACGAATTGTACGGTTCAGCACACGAATAAAGTCGAGGTGTGAAATGTAGCGCACCGGCTCCGTCTTTTCATAGCGCAGCCGATATGTATAGTTACCTTTCAACGCATATCCCCCCTCCAAAGCATTCCGCGCCGCAATGCAGACACTGCTCGCGGCAGTTCGGGGTCAGCTGCTCCTCATAGGCAAGGCGCGCCTCTTTCTCCAAAAACTTCTTCCCAACGCCCACGTCGATGTGGTCCCACGGCAGGATTTCGTCAAAGCCACGCTTACGCTGGTTGTAAAACTTCGGGTCAACGCCGCAGTCGTCGAACGCTTTCATCCACATTTCAAAGTTAAAGTATTCGTTCCATCCGTCAAACTTACAGCCGTTTTTGTGCGCCGCCAACAAAACTTTCGACAGCTTCCGGTCGCCGCGCGCAAACACGCCCTCTAAAAAGCTAACCTCCGCGTCGTGCCAACTGAACTTGATTTGCCGCGACTTCATACCGCTGCGTACAAGCCGCTGCTTTTCGTAAATGGTTTCAATGTCGTCCTGCGCTTCCCATTGAAACGGCGTAAACGGCTTTGGCACAAACGTCGACGCGCTCACGCTCACGCGCGGCATACCGCGCCGCTCCTCCTTCGGAATTGCATAATAAGCGCCCAGCACCTTATGCGCCAAATCGCCGATCCCGGCCAAATCCTGCTCCGTTTCCGTTGGCAAGCCAATCATAAAGTAAAGCTTTACATTCGTCCAGCCGCCCTTAAAAATCATGGACGCGGAATCAATGATGTTCTGCTCTGTAATCCCTTTTTTAATTACGTCGCGCAGCCGCTGGCTCCCCGCCTCGGGCGCAAAGGTGATACCGCTTTTGCGCACAGTCTGCACCTTTTCCATCAAATCGAGTGAGAAATTGTCAATCCGCAGCGACGGCAGCGACAGGTTGACCTTCTTTTCCTTCGCCTCCTCCAGCAGTCCTTCCGTCAGGGCCGCAAGCTGGCTATAGTCGCTCGTGCTGAGCGAACAAAGCGAGATTTCCTCATACCCCGTCGCCGCAACTAATTTTTTCGCTAACTCGACAAGCTCATCCGCATTCTTCTCCCGCACCGGACGGTAGACATACCCCGCCTGACAAAAGCGGCACCCGCGCACGCAGCCGCGGAAAATCTCCAGCGTCACACGGTCATGTACCGTTTCCCCATATGGTACAACAAGCGTTTCCGGGAAATACGACTTTGTAAAGTCGCGGACAATGCGCTTGCGGATTCTCTTTTTCGCACAAGGACGCACCGGCCCGAATGCGTGAATCGTGCCGTCGTCGTTATATTCTACCTCATAAAACGCGGGGACATAAATCCCCTCAATTTCGCATATAGCTTCTAAATATGCCTCACGCGGCGCGCCGCTCTGTTTCCACACGCGGTACGCGTCCATCAACTCGCCCATGACCTCCTCGCCCTCGCCCATGATAAAGAAATCTATGATTTCCGCCAAAGGCTCCGGGTTATACGCGCACGCGCCGCCAGCGCACACAAACGGCGCGCCCTCGCCGCGTTCCGCGCTCGTGAGCGGGACGCCTGCCAAGTCAAGCATATTGATTACATTCGAATAACTCAGCTCATACATCAGCGTGAAGCCGACTATGTCAAAGTCACACACATCCGTCTTTGTTTCAAGTGAGAACAACTTCATGCCATGCTCGCGCATTTTCTCCTCCATGTCGGGCCATGGCGCAAACACGCGCTCGCAGTAGGTGTCCGCGCGCTCGTTGAGCAGATGGTAGAGGATTTTCATCCCGAGGTGCGACATGCCGACCTCATAATTGTCCGGGAAGCAGAACGCGAACCGGATGTCCACGTCCGCCGGATTCTTTTTTACTATCCCGAGCTCGCCGCCCGTATACTGCACCGGCTTTTTCACCGACATCAGGATTTTATCAATTGGATTTATCATCAAATAACCGCTTTCTATTCGTCATAATCTGTCGTAAAAAGTGGATATATAGGAACATACCCGTTTTAGTATAGCACGTTCTTTACAAAAAGGCAACAAATTTTACCGCTTGTTTACAATTGTTCTATCGTGTCTGCTCCAAAAGCGGCTCCACGTCCGTCACCGCCGCACTCACGCGCCCCGTCACCGTCGCCGTATACATCACCACGGTGTCGCCGAGCGCAAACTGCGGATGCGGGTCAATATGGTAGCCACACGGCTCCTCGCGCGTATAGAGGGCGGGGTTTTCCGTCACAATATTGACGTACTTTTTCGTTTCCGTATTGTAGAAGTGTACCCGCGACTTGCAGCCCCGATACCACTTTTTCCCGTCAATCTCGTTTTCATCCGCGACAAAATAGCGCTCGTCGTCCGTGCAGTGTGCGTGCCACGTGCCGCGCGGGTCAACCACCTCACGCGCGCCCGTTTCCGTATCAATGCGAATCGCGCCGTAGTCCCAGTCGACGTAGTAGATGCTCCTGCCGTCCGCACTCCACCACTCGTGGCGCGCCTCAGTGTAAAGCGGCGGCCAGTACACGGGTGCTTCTCCCTTTTTCATCGTCCACAGCCGTGCCAACTTGCCGTTTTCATCAGTCGTAATGTCGTGAAATGTGCCGTCCTGCTTTTCCGCCCACATATCCTCGGCAAACAGCATCCAGTCCGGAACAGCGGGGTTAAGCTGCGCATGGTTGCGCGCATAGTCGAACTCCTGCCAGACGGTATACTGCCCGCCCGCAAGATCTATGTCGCCCATGACCCAATGATTGCCCACTTCCGCGTCGAAGCACACCTTTTTCTTATCCGGCGAAAACGTCATATGCGTCGCAATGCGGGACAGCGTCCCCTTCCCGCGCAGAAACGGCGGCAGCGGCGCGACGCGCTGCGTCATGTCCTCCTTGCGCGGCCCGCGTTTATATACGCCGCTTTTGTTACACCAGTACGCTGTACCATCATCGAGGTCAATCAGCGGCGACGCGTCTAAAAACTCTGTTTCCGGAAAATGCGTAAACGTATCCTTTTCCAAGTTGACCACCGCAAGCGAGCGGCCGTAATTCGCGTCACCCGCAGGCGGGAACGCGCAGTACACCCATAGATAGCGGCCGTCGTTCGTAATCGAACGATTGGTAAAATAAAACGACTGCGTATGCGGAACCATATCGCTCGTCAAAATATAGCTCACAACGCCGCTTGCCGGGTCTATCCACTTTGTAAAATGCTTCGACTGTGCCACCCGTTCCATAAACTTTGACATCATCTTTCCCCCGCTTTATTGATGTTTCTCTATTACCGCGCACGCTACGCGAATCCCGTCGAGCGCCGCGCTCATGATACCGCCCGCATAGCCTGCGCCCTCCCCGCACGGATATACGCCCGCGATACTGCTCTCGTACGTTTCGCCGCGGTAAAACCGCACCGGCGACGACGAACGCGTTTCCACACCGGTCAATACTGCATCATAATTATCGAATCCGGCGAGCCGCCGCCCAAACTGGAGGATGCCCTCCTTCAGCCCCGCGCATACAAAATCAGGCAGGCAGGCGCGCAGGTCGGCAAATGCTGTCCCGGGCCGGTAGGTCGGCGCTACTTCGCCAAAGTTTGCCGCAACCTTGTCCTCCAAAAACGCGCCAACGAGGTTGACCGGGGCCTGATAATTTCCGCCGCCCGCGACAAATGCCGCTCGTTCCCATTTACGCTGGAACTCCACGCCCGCGAGCGGATGCTCGCTTTTAAAATCGCCGGGCCGCACGTCGCACAAAAGCGCGGCGTTTGCATTGGCCCCGTCGCGCGCGTGGTCGCTCATCCCGTTTGTCACGACCATCCCCGGCTCGGACGCCGCCGCAACGACGCGCCCGCCCGGACACATGCAGAACGTATACACGCCCCGCCCGTCGGCAAGCCGGTGCGACAATTTATAATCCGCCGCGCCGAGCGCCGCATTGCCTGCAAACTTACCGTACTGCGCGCGGTCTATCCTCTTTTGCAGATGTTCGATCCGCACGCCCATGGAGAACGGTTTCTGCGCCATTTGCAGGCCAGCGCCGTGCAGCATGGCAAACGTATCGCGCGCGCTGTGTCCGATGGCCAAAACCAGCGTATCGCACGGCAGCTCCTCTACGCAATCTGGCGTTTCGCACCGCAGAGCAGTAAGTGCGCCGTCTTTTTCCTCTATCGCGCACAGCTTTGTATGGAACCGGATTTCTCCGCCCAGCTCCACAATCGCCGCGCGCATATTTTTCACCACGCGGCGCAATACATCCGTCCCGATGTGCGGCTTTGCCATATATAGAATATCCTCCGGCGCGCCGGAACGCACAAACTCCGACAGGATAAACGACAAGCGCGCGTCGTTTACGCCGCAGGTCAGCTTCCCGTCCGAAAACGTACCCGCGCCGCCTTCGCCGAACTGGACGTTGTTTTCTGGATCAAGTACACCGCCGCTAAAAAAGCCCTCGACCGCCGCCGTACGGCTGTCCACATCGCCGCCGCGCTCAAGCACAATTGGCGCAAGGCCCGCGCGTGCCAGCAGGAGCGCGCAAAACATTCCCGCCGGGCCAAAACCGCAGACGATAGGACGGTTTTGCAGCCTACTCTGCGCCGTTTGAACTGTAAACTCTATTGGATGTACCACGCGGACGCGCGCCTTATCCGCACGCGGCGGTATTCTGTCTCCGTCCGTTAGCATGACGTCCACGCTGTAGACAAAGTGTACGTCGTGCTTTTTGCGCGCGTCGACCGACTTTTTCGCGATTGTCAGCGCCGCAATCCGCTCCGGCGGCACATGCAGCGTCTTTGCCGCGGCCATGCGTAAATATTCTGTTGTATCTTCCTCCAGCCCAACCCGGATTCCGCTTATCCGCAGCATAGCATACCTCCACTACCGTATTTTCTCGACTAATACCGCACCCGTGCCGCCGTCAAACCACAGCGCGCCGCCGTCCGCGTCCGCCGCCGTTTCGCAGAGCGTCTGTCCCGACTGTTCCACGCGGTACACGCCCTCCTCCATGCCGGTCAACAAGATATGAACCGTTTCATAGCCCATATCGGGAACGTCAAAAGTTGCTTTCTCACACCGCATGGCATTTCTGTCAAACAGGCATAGCGTGTTATATACCGCCGCGCCGAAGTGCGTCTCCGTTTCCACGGTTTCCACCCGCGCCGCCGCGCCGTTTTCCTCTATATCGCCCGCAAGCAGCACAGTCAGCATATAGTCGGTGTTATTGCCATGCTTCGGGCTGTTTTCAAGCCGCCAAGCCCCTGCCTCAAGTGCACACGCTGGGTCATAGTCATGGCAGAGCGGATAATTTTCTCCGTTGATTGTAAACTCTTTCCCCTTGCCGCCTATTTTCGTAAGCTCTGCCTCCTTCGGCAAAAGGAAATGTGCCTGCATGGCGCCGCGGTGTTCCGCATCTGTGTTCTGCACAAACGCGACCTTTCCGCGCAGTTCCGGCTCCTCCTGCGTATGCAGCAAAAACGTCTTTTTGAAATCCGGCGAAGCGGCTGTAACCTTGTCGCCAATGAACAGAACGCCCTTGTGCGCGGCATTTGTAAGCGGCAGAAACGCCATGGAGCGCAAAACCTCCTTCGCCTTGTCCGAATATGCTTTCGCGATATCGCCCGCTATGTACGAGTATGCCGGCGTGGCCACGTCCTGTCCAAAGGCGTGCGCCAGCACTTTGCCCGTTTCAAAGCGCGGCTCGCTCCACTCCTCCATGGTCTGCGGTTCGCCAAGCGTAGGCCGCCGCTGTCCACCCGCGTTCGGCCGGTCGGCAAAGTCCTCATCCGGGTCATAAATAAGCAGCGTGTTATGTGCGATCGTCTCTTTATTATACGCCTTATCGTGCGGTGAATAATAGCTATCGTAGCACCCGGACTCCG
>URQR01000087.1 GCA_900550065.1 uncultured Eubacteriales bacterium
TTGTTACTGTGTTTTATAAAGATTTTAACAGTATACGCCCAAAAAAGACGACGGAGCAGGAACTCGCACTTCTGCGTGAGCAGATTGAAAAGGAGAATCCGATTTTGATTGGCCTGTCTGTTATGAGCTCAATGTATCTTGATACGGTACGGCTCGTGATGGATACTGTGACAAAGAATTTTACAATTCCGGTCGTTTGCGGGGGCGTGTATGCGACCATGTTTCTGGAACAGCTCATTGAGTCTGGGGCGGCGTATGTCATTCGTGCCGACGGCGAGCGGCCGATTTGTATGCTGGCAGATGCAATTTGTAATAAAGCGGATGTAAGCCGTATTCCGTCGCTTTGCTACAAGGCGAAGGACAAGGTCATCTGCAACGAGATTGGCGGCATTTGCGCCGACATTGACGCGTATGGGCTGCCCGCTGTTCACAGCGAAAACGCCTGCTTTATCGACGAAGACGCGCTCGTGTACGGCGACCCGCAGCTTGATATCCGCAGTTATGAGGTGGTTGCGTCGCGCGGCTGCCCCTTTACCTGCTCATACTGTTGCTGTGTAAACCTGCGCCGGCTGTTCCCGAAGGGCACAAGCTATGTACGAACGCGGTCGGTTGAAAGCGTAATCGAAGAGCTAAAACTCGCAAAGCGAACATGCAAAAAGCTCGTTTTTGTTCACTTTTATGATGAGATTTTTCCAAATCTGCCCGGCTGGGTCGATGAATTTGTAGAAGCGTATCAAAAGCACATCGGGCTGCCCTTTACCATCTGGTCACATCCAAAAATGGTCGATGCCGATATGCTGCGTAAATTAGTGTCAGCCGGCCTAACCGAAGTTATTATGGGGATCCAGTCCGGCTGTGAGCAGATCCGAAAGGATGTCTTTCACCGCTATGAAACGCAGCAGGACATCATCGGCGCGACGCGCGCGATTCGCAAAGCGGGCGCAGCTTGGGCAACCTACGACTTTATGTTACAGCATCCGTTTGAAACGACACAGGACTTACAGGAGACCTACTGGCTTGTTAAGCGGCTCTGCCCACCCTTTTTTCTGCAATTGCACGGGCTTAACTTTCTTCCCGGGACAGATATTGTAAACTTAGCAATCGAGCAGGGCTATTTTACGCAGGAAGAGCTTACGTCCATTATGTACGCCCCAATGGAGGAACAGTTCGGAACATATTGGAAGCGCGACGGCGGCGCGGAAAACAGACTATGGTACCAGATGATATATTGTCTGCAATTCCGTCCTCTGCGGCGGCTTATGAGCGGCTATGAGCATGAGCCGGTTAAGTACCGGCGGCGGATACAGGCCTGTTATTGGGCTGCGGGGCAGGCGTTTCGTATGCGGCAGCTGCAAAAAAAGGCGCATTTTGTGTGGAAGAGCATCAAAATGAAACACAAAGGCGGCGGATCAAAATAAAAAGCGTGCAGGCGTTTCTGCACGCTTTTACTTTATACTTTAAACAACGGGTTCAACCTGCGGCCCGGGGATGCCGCCGCGCCCGGCGACCGGCGCCGTCCACGCAATTGCGTTTAGGATAACCTTCTGCACTGTTTCGTTTTTGTAGGTCGGGTACGTTTCGTGCCCCGGCTGGAAGTAGAAAATACGTCCAAGCCCGCGCTTATACGCACAACCGCTGCGGAACACGTGCCCGCTTGCAAACCAGCTCGTAAACACCAAAGAGTCCGGCGCAGGAATATCGAACTGCTCGCCGTAGAGCTCCTCTTCCTCTAAAATAAAGTGCTTCGGAATACCGTGCGCCACCGGATGCGTCGGATCTGTTACCCAGACCACCTCTTTACAGCCGTCGCCCCAGTTAAGGTTACAGCTTGTTCCCATCAGCTTTTTAAACGGCTTTGAGTGATGCCCCGAATGGAGAAACACTGCGCCCATACCGTCCGCGACATGCTGGCGGACGCGCTCCGCCGTTTCATCGCTCACATCATTATGCGCCATGTGGCCCCACCACAGGAGTACATCCGTATCGTCGAGCACCTCGTCGGTCAGCTTTTCGTTCACATCGTCAACCGTAAAAGTACGGATGCTGCATTCAATCCCTTTTTGAATAAAGTCCGCCAAGACGGCATGAATCCCGTCGGGATAAACCTTTGCACATTCCGCGTCTGTGCGCTCGTGCTTATACTCGTTGTAAATTGTTACATTCAGCATGTTTCCTACTCTCCTTGTCATATTATACATCGTTTGTTTACAAACCCGAAAAATTGCGTTCCCGCCCTGCGGGAGGAGGGACAGTGTCCCGACAGCAATTTTTCCAAGCGCAGAAGCTCCGCTTCTGCGTATATTTTATCATAATAGAATAAATTTACAATCCCAATTCATAAAAAAGCGCATATTTTTTTGCCGGCGCACATATCCATTTACAAAGACAAGTTTGGGCGAGGTTTTTTAGATTACAAAAATGGGAGGAATAAAAGTGGATATGGAACTGAAAAAAGAAATGATTGCCATAAACGAAACGGTCATGCGCGATAATACGCAGGTGCTGGTACAAAACGACATCATTGTGCCGGACGTGAAAAGTGATATGGCAAAAATTTTGCAGATAGACGCCGAGGCAATGGTCGACGAGACGGTGGTCAGCGATAAACGTGCGGATATTGCAGGAAAGATTAACCTAAATATTTTGTATGTGCCGGAGGGGGACACAAAGCCGGTCTGCTCTATCAATTCCTCAATTCCGTTTTCGACCCAGATTGAAAACGGACGGATTACGGTCGGCTCAAAGTGTATTGTAACGGCCGACGCCTGCCATGTGGAATTTTCTATGCTCAACTCGCGCAAGCTGTCCGTCAAGGTGGTCGTAGAGCTTGACACGCGCTGTGTGCGGGAAAACAGCGTAGAGCTCGTCTGCGGCATTGGCGGCGAGGGTGACGTAGAGGTAAACCGGAAGGAATTTGAAATTTATAACCTTGTGTGTGCGGAAAACAGTAAATTCAGCGTAAAGGAAACGCTCGACTTCCCGGCGGGAAAGCCGAGCGCGGTCAGCGTGCTCAAGACGGACGCTAAAATAGCGCAGAAGGAAGTGCGCATTGTGACGGGCAAGGTGGTCGTAAAGGGGATGCTCGACCTTTGTACGCTTTATGTGTCAACAGAAAACCAATTGGAGTTTATGGAGCATGAAATTCCGTTTACCGAGGTGATAGACGCGGAGGGGGCAAATGAGAATTGTATTTGCGACGCGGAATTTGCGCTTTGCCAGACTGACTTCGCGCTGCGCAGCGACACGGACGGCGACATGCGCCTGCTCGATGTGGACCTAATAATTGGCGTAGACCTCAATTTATCCCAGAACACAAATATGAGCGCAATCTGTGACTGTTTCTGTGCAGATAAAAAGCTTATTTGTGAGAGCAAGCCGTTTGCGGTCGATATTTTGGCCGGACAGGGCCGCGCGCAGGAGGCGCTGCGCGGTTCGCTGAGCTTGCCCGCCGATGCACCGGAGCTGCTTAATGTCTATAACTTAATCGCTAAGCCGTATATCTCTGAAATCGCTATGGAAGAAGGGCGCGCCAATGTGCGCGGCGTGGTAGACTGCTACGTGCTCTACCTGACGGCCTCGCCCGTTTTGCCGGTCAACACGGGCAAGCTGCAAATTGAGTTCGACATGCCGATCGATATCCCGCAGCTTTCCGATAATATGGACTGTGACGCGACGATTGACGTTGCGAACATGAGCTATAATATTACAATGACGGGTGAAATTGAAGTGCGCGTCACCGTCAGTCTCGAGGCGAAAGCAATCAAAAAGAGCGAGCTGTCGCTGATTACAAACGCATATGTCGACGAGGATGCACCGCTCGACCTGCGCCACGGAATTGTTATCTACTTTGTACAGCCGGGCGATACGCTGTGGAAAATTGCAAAAAGGTATCAGGTGCCGATGGCGCTGATTCGCGATGTGAACCGTTTAGAGGATGAAAACCGCCTGATGGTTGGGCAGCGGCTGCTGATTCCGAGCGTGAAGCGGCAGGAAAAGATGGCATAAGATATCAATAATAAAAACAGTCTGCCGTTGGCAGGCTGTTTTTATTATGTAAGAAACAATCGTACTTGTGAGAATACGAACCAGCATATGAGCAGAATAAGCGAGACACTGAAGCCCAGTTTTGGGCGGGCTGATTCGCCGTCTATATCCGATGCTTGTGGCGGATGCGTGTTTTTTAAAAACAGCAGGAAAGAAAACACGAACGTCAGCGCCATGCATAGATACAGCAGGTTGAGCGCAAGTGAAAACGCGGGCTGCATATGCGGTGCAATAAGGCTCTGCGACACATAGCTCATCGTGAGAGAGAAAAAGTTGACCGCAAAGTGAAAAATCATCGCCGGATAGACCGACCCGGTCCGCGTCACGATCAGTGCGAGAACCAGCCCTAAAAGCAGCGTGAACACAAGGTTTTGCATAGAATTGTGCAATAGCGCAAACGCCGCAGCACTTGCAATTATGGCAAACCGCCGACCATAACGTTCATATTCGCGCAGCACCAGCCCGCGGCAGAGCAGCTCCTCACACAGTGCGGGGACTGCTGCCGCACAAAGTATGCCGAGCAGGTATTCACCAAAACTCTGCGGCGCGGGGACACCCGGCGCGGTGTCGATAAAATAGCTCCAGAACAAGTTGAGCGGAACGTTGATAAGCGCGCCGGCACAGTTTGCACAGATACCAAAAAAGAACCACAAGGCCGCCTCACGCAGGGAAACCGGCGTAAGACGAAAAAACGCCTTTACGTCCGGCTTTTTACGCCAAACATAGAGCGCGAGTACGCTCCCAGCGGGAAGCAGGGAGCACAGTGCAATATCGACATAGGGGACGGGCAGTGCAAATAGACGCGCCAGCGCGCCACAAACTGTGAGCAATATTACAAATAAAAGCAGAGAAAGGCACACCCGCCTATGCGGCGTAAGGCTATTCACAGACAATCGCCCCCTGCTCCGTTATGATATAGTCCATCCGGACATCGTGCGCCTCGCCGAAGCTTTCTTCACTGATTTGACAGGCGTAGGCGACGCCTGCCTTTATCGCGCCGTTATAAGAGCCGAAAAATTTATCGTAATACCCTTTTCCGTATCCAATCCTTTGCCCGCTTTTGCCGAACACAAGACCCGGCACAAGCACCAAGTCAATCGGACCGCAATAAGGGCGCGCGTCCTTTGGCTCATAGATACCGTAGCCGCCGCGCGCCAGATGGCCGGCTGCGGTAAGCTGTGCGGCATACATCGTTTGTGTAACCGGGTCAGTAACGGGCAGAAGCACTGTTTTCCCACACGCAAGCGCGTGCGTAATAACCGCTTGTATACTGGCCTCTGAGCCGATTGCACAGTAGGCCATAAGCGTTTTTGCGTCCTTATATAAACTTAGCTCAATGATATGGCGGGCAATCGTACTATCATTCGCCGCGCGCGCTTCTTTGCTCAGTGCGGCACGTATTTTTTTGTACTGTTCGCGTAAGCTCTGCTTTGTTTCCATTCGTATCAGTCCTTATATTGCATACTGCGCCGCAGCTGGGCGGCGGTTTCCGCGCTGGACAGCAGTGCCGATAGCGTAAAGCCAAAGTCCGCCGCACAGCCCGCGCCGCGCGCCGTAATGATGCTGCCGTCCACCACGACGGAGTCTTCTTTCACAAATGCACCCTCCAGCGCGTCCTCAAAGCCGGGGAAGCACGTGGCGTTTTTTCCTGCCAGTAGCCCCATATGCCCCAAAATGGACGGTGCGGCGCAGATTGCCCCAATGGGAATATATTTTTCATATGCACGGCGTACAAAGGTGCGTACAGCGTCGCTGCTTTCGAGGTTTTTTGTACCCGGCATACCGCCCGGCAAAATAATAAGCTCAGCCTCGTCCAGACAAACCACCCCAATATCTATGTCAGCTGTGATCGGAATGCCGTGGGCGCCTGTGACAGGATTTGCGCCCACAGCGACTGTCTTGACTGTAAGCCCTGCGCGTAAGAGGATGTCAATCGGCGTAACCGCCTCAATTTCTTCGAAACCGTCCGCTAAAAATACATAAACCATATTTGTCCTCACTTCTCGCATAAACACGCGTTTTTATATTTCCTATAGTTTACTACAGAAAGAGTTCGGATTCAAGCACAAAAATAAAAAGCCTGCGTGTTAAAACGCAGGCCGTATTTTAATGCTTTTCAAAGTCTTCAATTGTAATTTGGCGCGTATGCTTCGTGTGTGACCACTCCGTTTTGTTTTTATCAATCATACCCTGAATTGCAATTGGAATCCATGTCAGATTGTAAAACATAAACGTGATGTAGCCCCAGAACATGCGGCTGTCAAACTGTTTACGTTCAATTGCGATAACAAACGGCATGTACAGAAGCTGTAAAATCACAAATGTGTTCCATACAATCGGCGAGAACAAATAGCTCATATGGAAAAAGCCGATATTGCCGTCCGGATATGCGGCTTGCAGCCATGCAAACAGCGTAATGAAGCCGAGTGCAATAATACGGATTGGCTGCACGAGATAAATCGCGCAGTCGAAGCAGAGGAATTTCCCCTCTTTAAAGGCCTTTTTCATCAGCTTCCCGAAGAAACGGGACGCAACGTCCGCGTGACCCTGCATCCAGCGCTTACGCTGGCGCCAGCTCTGTACGAGCGTGAGCGGCTTTTCGTCGTAAATAATTGCATCATGCGCCCAGCCGACCCGTTCGTCGTTTAGTGCAAGCTTCATTGTAAATTCCATATCCTCGGTCAGGCATGTTGCGCCCCAGCCAAGTTTTTTGAGCAGCTCTGTGTTCATGACAAAGCCCGTTCCGGACAGCTGACACGAGAGGCCAAGATTGTGGCGCGCAGCCAGAAATACACGGCTGACCGACCAGAACGAGAACGAATACGCACAGGTTATCCACGAATCAAACGGGTTTTTGCTGTCCACATAGCCCTGCACAACCTCGTAGCCGTTGTTGATTTGCCGGTTCATTGCTTTCAAGAAGTTCTTGTCAACCAGATTGTCGGCGTCAAAAATACCAATATAGTCGTACTGTTTTTCCATATGAAAAAGCTTGTCAAACATCCACTCGAGTGCAAAGCCCTTGCCCCGCTCCGTATTGTTGAAGCGTTCATAAACGATTGCGCCATGTTCGCGCGCAATACGCGCTGTACCGTCGGTACAGTTGTCGGCTATTACAAAAATGTCGTAGGCGCTCTCGTCATAGTCGATTGCGCGCAGGCTGTCGACCATGTTGCCAATCACGACCTCCTCGTCGTGCGCTGCAACGAGCAGTGCAAACGTGTTTGTCCGCGTCGACGGGTTTTTCGTTTCGCGCTTCGGTATCCAGCCGAATATGCCGATTACAAAGTAATACAGTGTTACGGCAAGCGCCAGTATCTGCACAATCATGGTTATCAAATTGAGTAGTTCAAGAAGTATATCTTCCAAAACTGTCCCCCCTTTTGCTTCTTAAATTTCAAAAGAATTATATCATCCGAAAATTGGAAAGTACACAGTTTCACAGCTTACAAGCTCTGAAAAAAAGCCACGGGTTTCCATTGGCTATTCCTAACTATACACCATTTTCCGCCCGGTTGCAAGCTGTTTTCTCGAAAAAAAGAGAAACGCATTTACATAAAATTACAAATTTGTGTGTTTACTTGTGCTACTATATAAATATACAACAAAACCGAATCATAAAATTGTTTAAAATTGTGGTATGAAGCTGTTTACCTGTTTGAAAAGTATAGAGAAAGAAGCAACTATCGAACGCTGCAATATATCGTGATTGACGCATTTCCCTATATTCTATGAAAAAAAACCGTATTTTATGAGTACAGGCACATTGGTAGCAGTGCCAAAAAAAGTTGTTTACAAATTTGTTACAAAAAAGTTTCAAAAAGACCTTGATTTTTTTTTCGCAATGGTGTAGAATAGGAACAGTTAATAAATTTGTAATATTTTTCTTCGGCGGGACAATTTCGTAAAAACCTGTAAGAAATACAGATATAATGCGGGTTTTTTATACATAATTTGGTGGGATGGTAGGGTTTCGACACTATATCCTGTATTGGAAAATGTTACGAAAAAATTAAAGAGGTGGTACCATGAATCGCGAGTCAACTTCGGGCTCAAAGTGCAGTAAGCTGGAGGGCGAGCAGCG
>URQR01000088.1 GCA_900550065.1 uncultured Eubacteriales bacterium
CGTGAATGCTGCGAAAGCCTTATAAATCAAAGACAAATGCGTGAAAAAGGCAGAGAACTTGACTTTGAAATTGAGCATAGCAACCGTAAAAACACGAATATAATACTCACTTGTGAAGTTAGTGATGAAGAACAGTTCAAAGCCGCAGTTAAAAATAACATAAAAAGAATATATGCCCCCAATGATTTGGTGGGGACACTAAAAGATGTGCCTGACGATGTTGAAATAATATCAAAATCGGCGGATATATTTTGTGAAGAGAATATAAAGACGGATGGTGTACTTGTTTCGTCACCGGCGGCAATTTACAAGTATAAAGATAAAGAGATATACGGCGATTTCAGATTGAATGTTTTTAATTCGCAAACGGCACAGCATTACGGCGATTTGAAAACGGTTACATTATCTCCTGAACTTAATTTACATGAAATTGCCGATTTATGTGAAAATACAAACGCTGATCTTGAAGTTATAGGCTACGGACATATTCCGCTTATGATGATGAAAAACTGCCCGATAAAGGCTATGGGAAAATGCCAAAAGGGCAAAATGATATACAAGCTGAAAGACAGAAAAAGAGAGGAATTTCCGATTGTCTGTTCAAAAGGCTGTATAGCAAAAATTTTAAATTCAAAGCCTATATTTATGGCGGATAAAATCGCGGATTTAAAAAAACTTAAAATAAACAGTATCAGATTGATATTTACTGTTGAAAAATTCGCTCAATGTGATAAAATAATAGATATGTATAAGAGAGCTTTAAACGGCGAAAAAAATGTGCAGAGTATGACGGAAAACACATACACAAGAGGACATTTTTATCGCGGTGTGCTTTAAGAAAGGTTATAATGCAATGATAGATTTTATACTTGCGTCGGGTTCACCGAGAAGAAAAGAACTTTTGGAGCTTATGGGACTTGAATTTAAGGTGATTGTTTCGCAAGCGGACGAAGATTCCGTTTCAAAAGATTTGAAACCCGAGCTTTACGTGCAGGAGCTTGCACTTTTAAAGGCGAGTGCAACCGCGAAAGAGGTTTTACGCAATAAAAATGCGGTTATAATTTCAGCAGACACAATCGTAACGCTTGACGGACAAATACTCGGTAAGCCGAAAGACGAAGATGACGCATTTAATATGCTTTCAAAACTTTCGGGACGTGAACATGAAGTATATACGGGATATTGCGTTATGCGAATAAGCGACGGAAAAGCCGTTTGCGGAAAAGTTAGGACAAAAGTAAAGTTTAAAGATTTGAGCGATGACAAAATTCGCGGATATATAAATTCGGGCGAGCCTATGGATAAGGCAGGTGCATACGGAATACAGGGACTCGGTTCACTTTTGATTGAAAAGATTGACGGCGATTATTTTAATGTTGTCGGTCTGCCGATAAGTGCACTTGCGGACACGCTTGAGGACGAAATGGATATAAAGATATTATAAAAGGAGAACAACGAAAATGGGGATATTTTCAAAAGATATAGGAATTGACCTTGGTACAGCAAACACACTTGTGTATGTAAAGGGCAAGGGAATAGTAGTAAGAGAGCCGTCTGTTGTGGCGATTGACAAGTACGAAGGTAAGGTGCTTGCGGTCGGTAATGCGGCAAATGAGATGATAGGCAGAACGCCTGAAAACATTGTTGCGGTACGTCCGATGAAAGACGGTGTTATTGCGGATTTTGACATAACTCAAGCTATGATAAGAGCGTTTATAAAAGAGGCTGACGTGAGCAACGTATTTAAGCCGAGAGTTGTTGTTTGCATACCGTCGGGCATAACGGAAGTTGAAAGACGTGCAGTTGAAGAGGCGGTTATTCAAGCAGGCGCAAAGGCAGTTGCACTTATCGAAGAACCTATGGCGGCTGCTATGGGTGCCGGACTTCCTGTGAATGATGCAACAGGTAATATGGTTGTCGACATCGGCGGCGGTACAACAGAAGTTGCGGTTATTTCGCTGGGCGGAATCGTGACGAGCCGTTCGGTACGTGTGGCGGGTGACGCGCTCGACAGCGCAATCGTTGCATATATAAAAAAGGAATATAACCTTATGATTGGCGACCGTACGGGTGAGCAGGTTAAGCTGGCGATTGGGTCGGCGTATCCGGAGGAAACGGAGCATACGATGGAAATCCGTGGGCGCGACCTTGGGACGGGGCTGCCGAAAAACATTACAATTTCGCAGGAGGATATCCGCGGCGCGCTTGACGAGCCGATTACTGCGATTGTGGACGCAATTAAGTTCACGCTCGAAAAAACGCCGCCGGAGCTTTCGGCGGATATTATGGACCGCGGTATCATGCTGACGGGCGGCGGCGCGCTGATTCGCGGGCTGGACAAGCTTATCACCCGTGAAACGGGAATCCCGGTCTATGTTGCAGAGGACCCGCTCGACTGTGTTGCGCTCGGAACGGGCAAGGTGCTTGAAGAGATTGAGACGCTTAAAAAAGTTTTAATCAATTCAAAATAATTTTAGCTTTTTTGTGAGGTGTTTGCGGTGTATTTTTTTGAAAAGCACAAAAAAATGTCGATAATCATCGGTACGGCGCTCATTGTGCTTGTTTTGATGGGGATTTCTGTGCTGATGAAAGGGACGTTTTTTGCCGAAAACATCTTTAATACAATCGTATCGCCGCTTCAAAAGGGAATTACTGCGGTAACGGACGGCGTTGGAGGGTTCTTTCATTTTTTGTTTGAGATGAACGATTATAAAGAGGAGAATACGCGGCTGTCTAAGCGTGTGGCGGAGCTGGAGCGCGAGCAAAGAAGCGCGCAGGATTATAAGGCGGAAAACGACCGGCTGTCCGGTCTGCTGGAGTTAAAGGAAAACGACCTGTCCAACCTGCGCACGACGGGTGCGAGCATCATTGGCTGGAGTACAGATAACTGGTTCAATTATTACACGATTGACAAGGGCAGCCTTGACGGCGTACAGAAAAAGAGCATGGTTCTGACAGACGAGGGCCTTGTCGGGCATGTGCAGGAGGTCGGGCTTAATTGGTCGCGCATTGTTACAATTGTCGACTCATCATCTTCTGTTGGGGCAAAGGTTGTACGGACGGGCGATGTCGCGCTCGTATCGGGTGACAATGCCTATGAAAAGCAAGGGCTCTGTAAGATGACGAACGTGAATCAGGACATGCAGGTTGTCGTTGGCGATATTCTTGAAACCTCGGGGCTGAGCAGCGTTTATGCTCCGGGCGTTGCCATTGGCCGCGTCAAAGAGATTGTGACCGATTCGACAGGCGGGCAGTTTGCGCTGATTGAACCGCTGGTAGATTTTAAGTCTACGCGGCACGTACTTGTAGTGCTTGACACGATGGCGGAGCAAAACGGCGGGCAGTAAGCCGGAAGGGGTTGCATGGTAAAGATGAAAATGCTGCGTTTAGGAATCGTAACCTTCTTAATTTATTTAATACAAACGACATTTATTCAGTATTTTGCCATTGGCGGAATTATCCCGAATTTGATGGTTGTTTTTGTGATTTGCTTTGCGCTGACACAGTCTGACTACAAAAAGCCGATGTTTTACGGACTTGCGTGCGGTATGCTGCTGGACTTTTCTTCGGAGACATTGTTTGGCGTACACGCGCTTTTGTGTATGTTTTGTGCGCTTCTGTGCGAGCAGGTCAGCACACGGTTTTTTAAAGGAAAGTTTTTTGTGTCCCTTTTGTTTGTTTGTGTCATTAGTTTTCTATACGAAATCGCGTATTTTGCGCTCTCGTTTATGCTCTACGACGGCGTACCGCTGACATATGCGCTTTTTGGCGTGGCGCTGCCCACGGTGGCTTATAATGCAGTGGTATCGGTCGTGGTTCTGCTGCTGATGCGCCGGAGCGCGGCGCTTGGCGATTGAGGTCATACATAAGGGTGGTGAGGCTTTGATCCGGCTTGACAACAATAAAAAGGACCAGAGCAGGTATAAGGTATATACCGCTTTTATTGGCGTGCTTGCGCTTGTGATTGTAGCACGTCTTTTTTGGATGCAGATTATCTGCGGCGACGACTATATGTTACAGGCCGAGCAAAAGCAGCTCCGCAGTGTGACGGTTGCCGCGCCGCGCGGGGAAATTGTTGACCGGTACGGGCAGCCGCTCGTGACGAACAAGACAGGATATTCTGTGCAGATTCAAAAGACAAACCTAAAAAACGATGAATTTAATGCAATCCTTTTAAAACTTTACAACTTAATTGAGGCGCACGGCGAAGAAGTGCTGCAAACGTTTCCCATCGCGGGAGATCCGCTTCGCTTCACCTTTGCTGACGAGGTTGGTGTATCGGAGGGACAGGACGCGGCACAGGCGGAGCGGAGGTGGAAAAAAGCGCAGGAATTCAATGAGGCGATGACGGCGCAGGAAGCGTTTGAAAAGTTTCGTAAACGGTATAAAGTCGCGGCGGAGTATTCGGAGGCTGATGCGCTGAAAATCGTTGCGCTGCGATATGAGATGGAAACGCGTGACTTTTCGGTGAGCACACCGTTTACAGTTGCCTCGGATGTAGATATGAAGCTTGTGACGAAGCTCAAGGAAGAGCAGGCGGAATATCCGTGCGTCAATATTACCACAGAGTATTTCCGCCAATATGCGCAGGGGAATCTCGCGGCGCACTTGCTGGGGCGGATTGGTAAAATATCGCCTGAAGAATACAGCTCGTTAAAGGGGCAGGGCTACCGCATGACCGACGAAGTCGGCAAGCAGGGCATAGAAAAAGAATTTGAGTCCTTCCTAAAAGGGACGGACGGCTATACGAGTCTTGCGCAAACACCGAACGGCTTTGAGGTGCAGCCGGACTCGGGTAGAGATCCCGTGCCGGGGAACTATGTTGTTTTGACGCTCGACGCTAAGCTGCAGGCGGTGCTTGAGCAGTCGCTCGGTGAAACGATAGAAGCTATCCGCAGCCGCGGCGGCGCGCCTTCGGCAAAATCAGGCGGCGACGCGTACTGCGGCGCCGCGGTCGTGATGAATCCGAAAAATGCGGAAGTACTCGCAATGGCGTCGTGGCCGACGTTTGACCCGGCACGCTTTAACGAAGACTACCGTATGCTCGAGAGCGACCCGAATAAGCCGATTTGGAACAGGGCGATTGGCGGTACGTACGCACCGGGTTCAACCTTTAAGATGCTGACGTCGATTGCTGCGCTGGAAAGCGGCGTAATTACACCGCAAACAATTATCAAAGACGAAGGTATTTATAAGGCTTACGACGACTATCAGCCAAAATGCTGGATTTATACAAAGTCGGGCAGGACGCACGGCAATCAGACCGTTACCGATGCGGTAAAAAATTCGTGCAACTATTTTTACTATGAGGTTGCCGATCAGATGGGGATTGAGACGCTCGACGAATATGCAAAAAAGTTTGGCTTTGGGGAGCGGACAGGCTTTGAGCTTGCAAGTGAAGAAGCGAAAGGGCGGCTTGCCGGGCCGGAGGATCGGAAGGCGTACGGCGGAGAGCAGTGGCGGCCCGGCGATACGCTGCAGGCCGCGATTGGCCAGTCGGACCATCTGTTCACACCGATTCAGCTCGCGAATTACTTATCCACGCTCATCAATGGCGGAAACCGCTATAAGCCGCATATTGTTAAGACGGTTCGTTCAACGGCGGACGGCAGTATCGTGCAGGAAAAACAGCCCGAACTGGTGGATACGATGAATTTGCAGCAGGAAAATATCAATGCAATTTTAGACGGCATGCTTGGCGTAACAGAAGACGGCACAGCAAGTTCGCACTTTAAAGGATATCCCATCGAGGTCGGCGGAAAAACCGGCTCCGCGCAGGTGGCGGTTGGCTCAGACAATGGATTGTTCGTCGGCTATGCGCCGTTTGACGACCCTGAAATCGCAATTGCGGTTGTGATTGAGCACGGCAACAGCGGCGGCGACGTCGTACCGGTTGTAAAGGCTGTTTTAGACGAATATTTTAATAATCATGGGGAAACACAAAACGATATCAATCATCAGACGGGGACACTTTTGCCCTGATGGTATCGCCATCAATAGGTATGAGGAAGGGGTTTTTGTTTTGGCTGCAAATGAGGTAGTGAAACTAAAGGGAATTAAAGACGGTATTATGGTAATTGTCAGCGAGGCGGAGTTTAGCGCAATCCTGCGGGAATCGATACAGAAAATCAGCGAGGTTGTCGATTTCTTTTCGTCCGGCAGCGGGCGGATTCTGTTTACAGGGTATCGTGTCGGCGGCGTGAATCAAATTATGTTAGAGCAGGAAATTAAAAAGCTTGTGCCCGATGATGTTAAGATTGAGTATGAAGGGGAGGATAATGCGTTTTTCTCCCGCTTTATGCCGACGGATGATAAAAGCCGGTTCCATCACGGGACGCTGCGCAGCGGCCAGTGTATTAAATCGCTCGGTCACCTTGTTGTGGTCGGCGATGTAAACCCCGGCGCGGAGCTGATTGCGGCGGGAAATATTGTTGTGATGGGTGTTTTACGGGGAATTGTCCATGCCGGCTGTAATGGCGACAAAGACGCGATTGTTTCCGCAGCGCGTATGGCGCCGACACAAATTCGGATTGGGGACATCATCACAAGGCCGCCCGACGAGGAGGTCGGGACCGAGTGGTTGCCGGAAATTGCGTATGTACATGACGGAAATATTTACATTGACGGATATTTGTCAAAAAAAATCAAATAAGCTATAGACTTAGAATTTTTCATATGTTATACTGAATATAGTTGTGATTTTTTATGATTTCTATACATAGGAGGGCAAAACAGTTATGGGTGAGGTAATTGTAATAACATCCGGCAAGGGCGGTGTCGGCAAAACGACGACAACGGCGAATATCGGAACTGGCCTTGCGCTGAAAAATAAAAGTGTTGTATTGATTGATGCGGATATCGGCCTTCGTAACCTCGACGTGGTAATGGGGCTTGAAAATAGGATTGTGTATGATATCGTAGACGTCGTAGAGGGGCGCTGCCGTACAAAGCAGGCGCTGATTAAGGATAAGCGCTATAACGGGTTGTATATTATTCCGGCGGCGCAGACGCGCGATAAAAACGCGGTTTCTCCGGAGCAGATGAAAAAGCTGACGGCGGAGCTGAAAAAAGAGTTTGACTACATATTAATCGACTGTCCGGCAGGAATTGAACAGGGCTTTAAAAACGCAGTGGCAGGCGCGGACAAGGCGATTGTGGTAACGACACCGGAGGTTTCGGCTGTACGTGACGCAGACCGTATCATTGGCCTTTTGGAGGCGAACGATATCAAGGAGCCACAGTTGATTGTCAACCGTATCCGCCCGCTGATGATCAAAAAGGGCGATATGATGACAGTTGATGATATTCTTGATATTCTTGCAATCGGCTTAATCGGCATTGTGCCGGACGATGAGAATATTATTATATCGACGAACCGCGGCGAGCCGGCGGTTGCGGACGAAAAGTCGAAGGCAGGGCAGGCATACCGTAACATTACGGCGCGTATTATGGGGGATAAGGTGCCGATTATGGAAATTGAAGAGCCGGGCTTTATGGCAAAGGTGAAGAAGTTTTTCGGTGTAAAGGCAGACTAATTCGTTGAAGGAGGCAGGCGAAATGGACTTTTTCGGTTTGTTCAAAAACAAGAAAAAAGGCTCCGGCAATGCTGCAAAAGAGCGGCTGCAATTTGTTTTAGTACATGACAGGGCCGGTGTTTCACCTGAGTTTTTGGACCAGTTAAAAGGCGAAATTATGGAAGTAATATCCAAATATATAGAAATTGATCAAAAAGAGCTTGAAATACAGGTAACGCGCACAAAGAGCGAGGACGGCGAACGGGTTGTGCCTGCTTTGGTGGCGAATATTCCGATTAATAAGATGAAAGCGAGCGCGGAAGGAAAGAAGAACACGAAATAGAGAGGAGATCGAGCAGTATGAATATCGCGTTGATTGCCCACGATAAGAAAAAAGAGTTGATGGTAGAGTTTTGTATCGCATATAAGGGTATTTTGAGCAAACACAATTTATTTGCGACGGGAACAACCGGCGGATTGGTGATTGAGGCGACAGGGATGGAGAAACGTATACAAGGGTGCTGACGACACAGAGCTCGGGAAAAACGGATGATTTTGAAGAATTTGACCTCG
>URQR01000089.1 GCA_900550065.1 uncultured Eubacteriales bacterium
ACCGGCCACATGATCCGGCCGTTTTTCAGACCCTGGGCCTCGGCCAGGTGGAGAAGGGCGTCGTGGATGGCCTGGAAGGACCACTCGGTCATGGCCTGGAAGACCGGTACCACCAGGTGGAGAGCTTCCAGCGAGTTCTCCTCGTTGGTTTTCATTTTCTTATGGAGGTCATTCAAATGTCTATGAACAAGTATCTCGACGTCTCCCCCGAGGTGGCCGCCGCCGTCGCCGCCGGCAAATTCCTTCATCATACCCATCTGACCCTCGAACGGAGACTTTTTGCCGGAAAGGATATATGTGTGGTCGTCCGTTCCCGGCGTTCCATACTCACTGAGTACCTCAAAAGCATATGTAAAATCTATCAGATTTTTGAAAAGATACTCAATCTCACCCGGTCCATGGCCGTTATACTTGAACGGAAGCTTAACGCCTTTGCCAGTTCCGCCCGGCTGACCCGCCTCCATATGGCTCAGGCCGATACCGCCGAGCAGAGTGCACTCGCCGCCGTTTTCCATCAAATCCTTACCCGCAACCGTCCACGTAGCAAGAATATTTGTAAAGCCTAATTCCTCATACTTCTTCACATACGTATCGTAGTCAAAGCTTGTGTAAATCTTATCCAATTCCTCCGCGCCAAAGTACATTGAAGCGGACAGAACAACGGACAAGTATGTATTTCTGTAGTTCGGGTTCCAGCCTTTGCCGAAGTTGCCCATTAAGTCAAAGCCCGTGCTGTAGTTGTTCTCGTCGTTATACCCCCAGTTGCCGGCAATCGCAAGGCCGCGCATCAGCCAGTCCATCCGCTCCTTCTCGTCAGCCGTCAGCTCGTCGTATACTACCGGTGTGTTCTTCACCAGAAGCAGCGCGGACGCTACAACTGCATGGCCCCAGTAGCAACCAACGCACGCAAACGGCTCATTGCCGCCCGCAATCAGATGGCGAACCTGCTTGAGTGCCGCATCCTTGCAGAGCGTACCGTTCGTCGCCGCAGCGTTCGGGTCAAACCGTGATGCAAGCGTCAGATAGTAAATAATATTTGCACTCTTTTCGCCCGAATTGGAGTTACCGTTATTAGAGCTCCAAGAGCCGCATCCTGTCGCAACCGCTTCGTCAATAATCGCCTGTGTAAAGCTCGGCGCAGCCGCGTAGTTAGACGCCGTAATACCATTTTGCAGCTCGCCAATCAACATCGTCGAAAGCTTAACATCCTCTACCGGGTCGAGCTTTACGTCCGAATTTGTGATAACGATTAAACCCCTATCATCCCAGAGGACATTCTTGCCAAGCGCCTCAACCATCGCACGCAGCGGGAGCATCGTCCGGTCGTAGTTCGTCGACGCTACCGTGTCAATCGTCTGCGCTACGCCGTCTACAACCATCTGGTCCGACCCAATCGTAAACTCTATCGTCTTCCCGTCAAGCGTTACCGTCGCCTTGCTCTCTTCCTCGTTCCAGCCCACCTCTGCGCCGAAGCTCTCAGAGATAAACCGCAGCGGTACAAGCGTACGGTCGTTTAACGTATACGGTACAACCGCGTCGTTGTCCACATCTACTTTTGTAAGCGCGCCGTTTGCATATGCCGCCGGGATATCCAGCATCAACGCTACGCCGCCCTTCAGCTCGTCTAATGACGGATGCTGCATCGGCACATCCGTGCCAACTTTCGCCACAATCTTACCGCCTGACGGCGTCGACGACGCACCCGGATCATATTCGCCGGAAACATCGCGGAATTCTGTGCCGCCATATACGGCAAAATTGTCAATCAATAAGCTTTTGCCCACATTTTCAGCCTTTTTCTCGATATACATACGCATAATTGCGAGGTCGTTCGACGTTTCCGCCAGAGCAAACGTCCCAACTTTTTTATCATCGAGATATGCCGTATAGCTATACTTGCTCAAATCCATTACAAAGCCAAGCTTTACCCATGTTCCTTTTTTCAGCGTTGCCGCCGGCTTCGTGTCGCCCTTGAAGATAATACCGCCATTTGCATCAATCGAAAACAGTGTGCCCTGTTTCCGGTCGGAGGAGGTGTCCTTGTACTGCAAATTGCCCGACGGCGCCTTTCCGTCCGTCGATAAAGACATCTCTACGATAAGGTTGTTTACCTTCGTCGACTTTAAAGAAGCCTCAATATAGCAGTCATCCGCCTCGCTTGTTACATCAACTTTAACAAAGCCGTTGTCGCCGTCAAACTCGTGTGTAATCGAATTAGATTTCGGCATAACGCTTGCGCCGGTGCTGATGCCTGCATTTTTGTCGTTATAGTCACCAAAATAAAATGCCTTCGTTTTATTGTCCGCGTTCTCTTCACCCGGTGTACCGGACGGTTTCGCCGTCGGTGTCGTAGTCGAAGAACCCGCGCCTACCGCAGCGCCGGACAAAACGATATTTTCTATGTATATAACTGTGCCGGCCGCCGCCTTGTTGCTCCAGCCTAATGTGCGGAACGACAGCTCCGAAAGCTTATCCCAGCCAAGCGGCTCTCTGTTTGCCTTCAGGTCAGAATACTTAATCGTCACATCTTGCCACTCGCCCGGCTTTAAATTCACTGTGCTGCTCCAATAATCAATTCCGTCAGTCCCCTTGTTCTCGCTGCCAAAGTAAACCATAACGGTCGCATTCTCCGACGACTCCGCCATAATCGAAAAACTGATTTGGCTGTGCTTGGAGAAGTCAAGCGGAATTCCGGCAACCTTCTTATCCGCCGCTTCATCCACCTTCCACTTTGCGGAATATTTCGTCTTATTTACCTTCTTCTGGTCTGCCGTAAAGCCCGCTTTCTTGATCGCGGAACTGTTATTCGTATCTAACAGAACCGTTTCATCCGCAGCAAGCGCAGTCAGACTTACCGCAGATAGCGCCATAAGCCCAACCGTCAGCGCTAACAGCAGCGCCACTACTCTTTTTACCTTCATTTTCAAACCCTCCTAATTTAATATTGTATAAAATGATAGCCGCTTTCACGGCCGGCATAAAGACAAATACAAATGCATCGGTCAAAGCGGATTACATTTGTATTGTATCACAAAAAATAAGATTTGTATAGCCCGTTTTTTGTTTTTTTTGTAATACACTTCTCTTTTTTACGCATACATTGTTCATTTTAACTATAGATGTTTCAGTACATTTTCACAATAAACCGATACACATCGTTAACCTGTGCCATGTACCAATAAAACTTTAAAATAAGACAGCCTATTCTTACAAAGCTCCCCTTGTATTCTTTCATAAGGTATGATATGCTTTAGATATATCTGGATATTTTCTTTTATACTTCGATTCTGTGGGTTTAAAATTACAATAGTAAGGAAGCGGATAAGATGAAAAATAAATTAAAAGCATTAGCCCTGCTATTGGCCTTTACGCTCTGTTTCATGGGCGGTTTCCCACCAGCATACGGAGCCGAAGCAGAAAAGCGTATAATACGTGTAGCCTATCCCGTCCAGGACGGGCTGACCGGATATGATAATTATGGCAACCGCTGTGGATACACCTACGAATATTTAGAAGAAGTTGCACAATATACGGGCTGGGATTACGAATTTATTGAGCCTTCCGGTGATGATGTGAATGAAAACCTAACAACTATGATGGAAATGCTGCAAAGGGGCGAGATAGACCTCATGGGCGGCATACTCTACAGCGATGCGATGGGGGAGATTTACGACTATACGGCACACAACTACGGCACAGTTGATACCGTATTGCAGGTTTTATACGACAGTACAGAAGAAATCACAATTGATGCACGTATTATGCAAAAAATGCGGATTGCTGTAATCAAAACGAGCAAGCGGCTCGTCAGCGAGCTGGAAGAGTACTGTAAAATTAATCTAATCGAACCGGAATATGTGTACTGTGATAACCTCGAAGCGCAGGTGCAGGCGCTCCGGGACGGACAGGCGGACGCTATGCTAAATTCGGGCCTTAACTATACCGAAGGGGTCAGGACACTCGCAGCCTTCTCCTCTAAACCATTTTATTTTATTTCCAGCAAGGGTGCGGACAATACCATAATTGCGGAGCTTAACGCGGCAATTTCCAGTATTGAGCAGACAGACCCTTATTTTTCAAAGGAACTATTTCAAAAATATTTTGCCCCTCCAAATGATGCGCTGCTGCTCACAGATAAAGAAAAGGATTATCTCTCACAAGCAGGAACATTAAATGTCGGTATCTTGACCGACCAGCCTCCCTTCCAATACAAGGAGCAGAATACGAGGAAGGGGATTTCAGTAGACCTGCTTCGCTACATCACACAGCAGACAGGACTGCAGTTTGAATTCGTGGAGGCCTCTACTCCAGAGGAATTGTATGCGATGGCGGATGACGGGAAAATAGACCTATTGGCCGGGATTTTATACGACTATAACCTCGCGCAGGCGCAAAACATATCCATGACCCGCCCGTATGTTTCCTCTCAATATGTAATTATGCTCAACAAAGACATTACCGAAGAAAATATTGTCGGAAAGCGGCTTGCACTTGTATCTTCCAGCGCGTATAACGGAAAATTTATCGGAAAGGTTATAAAATTTCCAACCGTGCATGACTGTATTGACGCCGTACGCACTGGCGCGGCGGACTATACTTATGTCGATAATTATACCGCCCAATACTACCTCAACCTGACGGATTACCGTGATATGCGAACCGTTCCGCAGACCTATAATTTGAACAAAACTTGTTTTGGTATTGTTAAGCCCTTTGATACCGAGCTTTTAAGAATCCTTAATAAATCAATTCTCACCATCTCGGAAGAAAATATGCAAGCGATTATTAACGAAAATACCACACCCCGGCCGCGGCTGACGCTTATGAACCTGCTGCGCGAAAACCCGGTGGAATCAATCCTAATTGTTTCTCTTTTTCTGCTTGTTGTAATTGCTTTATTGCTGATGGGCCTTTATCAAAGGAACAAACAAAATAAAAAGACAACGCTGGAGCTAAAAAAGCATTTACGCGTTTACCAGCTTGTTAATGATTACTTCTTTGAATATGATTTTCGTGCAAATACGCTGATTACAGCAATCCCTAATGAAGACGGAAAAAGGCAGACAAAACTGGAAAAATATGATTTTTCACGCTCACCCGTCTCTCCGTTTGAGAAAACGCTTCATAGCAGCAGCTTTTTAAAGGCAATCCGTTCGCAGGAGGATGGCGAGCGGGAAATCCAGTTTGAATATAACGGCAGGCCGCATTGGTTCTATCTCGCGCTTGAAACAGTATATAACGAGTCCGGCGAACCCGCCTACGCGATTGGAAAAATAAAAAATATTGATGAGGAAAAGCAGGAAAAAGAAAAGCTGCGGCAACAAGCGCAAATGGACAGCTTAACCCACATATTAAACGCCGAAACGAGCCTGAAGCGTATCGTAGAGGACCTTGACACAATGCCAGAGGGTCAATCAGGTGCCCTGCTTTTAATTGATATAGATAAATTTAAGTTGATCAATGACAACTACGGACATCTAGAGGGCGATTCGATATTAAAGCAGTTTGCGCTCCTGCTGCGCGATAGCTTCCGCAGTGAAGATATCGTCGGACGTCCGGGCGGGGATGAATTTATTGTTTATATGAAGGCTGTCAATGACAGAAAGATTTTGCACGACAAATGCAATGCGCTCTGTCATGCCGCAAGCCAGATTCTCATAAACGGACAAAAGAGTATTACAATCAGTGTCGGAGCGGCGCTTGCTACGCGCGGCCAGTCCTATTCTGAGCTTTATCAAAAGGCCGACAGCGCACTCTATCTCGCAAAGGGGCATGGGCGCAACCGGTTTGAAATTGCATAATAACCGAAGGCATCAAAACTGTACCGTCATACCATCATACGCGGTCAGGATGCCTTCTTTTTTTATAATCGGCGCGATTTCGTCATGCGTCATCTGCGCTTTGTGGGAAATATGGCTTACGCAGCAGACTGTATCGCTGCCAATACAGCCAATTTTCGCGAGCCGATCCCGCATTTCAAGCACCGTTTGCAGTCCCATGTGGCTGTCCCTGCTCTCAAACATGCCCATTGTGCAGTCAAAGGACACCAAATGCAGCCTCGGCCGCTCCGCTTCAAAAAAATGCCACGTTTCCTCGCCCCAATAACCCGTATCGTGCGCATAAAGGAGCACAGCGCCGTCTTTTTCAACGAGATAATTGACCGGCTCAAGCTCCGATGCGTGGTTTGCCTTTATAGGCGTAATCCGATATCCTTCCGCAGTGAAGGGAACAAACGGCGTTACGCGCGAAAATTCGAGCCGCCCTACAAGCGAATCATTCATGATGCCGGCGATACACGCCCCCGTTGGCGCACTGCCGTATACGGTGAGCGGGTTTGCTTCAACCTGTGCAAGCACGGGCTTACGGCGTAAAAAATCGGACGCAAACAAGTGGTCCGCGTGCGCGTGGGTGATTAGGCATGTCTGCACAGCATAAAGCGGCACTTGGTGCTGCGTCACATGCATATAAGTGTCCGGGCCAAAATCAATTAGAAGTCTATCGTCTACAATTGCCTGCGCGCGCGAACGGATATTGCGTCCCCCAGCCTTGCGCGCCTTTGCACATGCATTGCAGTTACAAAATAGGGACGGCATTCCCTCAGAAGCGCCTGTTCCAAGATACTGTAATTTCAATTTCTCTTCCCCCAGTCAAACAATTTTCTATAGCATATCAAAAATAAATACAAAAATCAATATTTACCAATTGTAAAGAGTATGGTATAATACGCAAGAGCAGAGCTCTTGCGCTTGGAAGAAACCGCTGTCGGGACACCGTCCCTCCTCCTGCTGTGCAGGAGCGCGTTTTCTTCGGGTTTGTTCGCTAATGACGGCACGCTTACGTGACATTTGTACTGCAATTGTAATGATATATATATACACGGGATAAGAGCTTTTACGCAGAAGTGATAACGAACGATTACTGAGGATGAACTATCATGGATAAAATCATTGTGAATTCACACGCAAAAATAAATCTATGCTTGGACGTAACTGCAAAGCGAGACGACGGGTACCACGAAGTAGAAATGATTATGGCGCAATGCGGCCTGTGCGACAGCATTACAATCGAAAAGGCACGTGACGGAATTACGCTTCACACCAATTTGGGATTTCTGCCGACGGACGCGCGCAACATCGCAGGCCTTTTTTTCGTATTGTGGTATTAAGGGCGGCGCAAATATTCATATTGCAAAACGGATTCCCGTCAGCGCGGGGCTGGCGGGCGGGAGCGGCAACGGCGCGGCTGTTCTGCAGGGGCTGAATTCTTTATATGGCACACAGCTTACAAATCAGCAGCTCTGTGAAATCGCACTCCCACTCGGCGCGGACGTACCATATTGTATTTTAGGGGGGACTATGCTGGCGCGCGGGATCGGTGAGCTGCTCACGCCGCTACCGCCGCTGCCGCGTACGGCCGTCGTAATCGTTAAGCCGCCGTTCAGCGTATCGACGCCGGCAGTTTACAAAGAAATTGACCGAACAGAAATTGTAACCCGGCCCGATATCGACATGTTAACCAAAGCCCTATCTGATAAGGATACAAAAAGCCTTGCGGAAAATATGGTCAACGTCATGGAGGGCGTAACCGCTGCTATGCATCCTGTAATTGGGCGTATAAAGCAGGAACTGATACGCGGCGGCGCACTCGGCGCGCTGATGAGCGGGAGCGGGCCCTCTGTGTTTGCGCTGTTTGACAGCTATGAAAAGGCAAAACGCGCCGCTGCGCCGTTAAAAAAACGGTTTTTCACCTATGTCGGGTGGACAAAATAAGTCAATGGGAGCGATTACATGAAGGACATATCCTGCTGCTTTACCGGGCACAGACCTGCAAAGCTGCCATGGGGCTACAACGAGAGAGACCCTCGCTGCGTCAGACTGAAGAAGCGGATCGCCGATGCGGTGCTGCTGGCCTATCAGGAGGGGTACCGGCATTTTCTCTGCGGCATGGCCCAGGGCTGCGACCTCTATTTCTGTGAGGCGGTGCTGGCTCTGCGGGAGCGTTATCCGGAGGTCACTGTGGAGGCCGCCATTCCCTGTCCCACGCAGGCGGACGCCT
>URQR01000090.1 GCA_900550065.1 uncultured Eubacteriales bacterium
CGCCGCCACAACTCTCGACACAAGCGTTGCAATCGCCGCACCGGCAACCCCCATCCCGAACCCGAAAATTAGGATTGCATTCCCGACGATATTAATCACATTCATCAAAAGCGACGTCAGCATCGAAATACGGGAATTACCCATTGAGCGGAACAGCGCTGCGCAAGCATTGTAAAGCGCCAAAAACGGATAGGACAGCGCCGAATACATCAAATACGTCAACGCATTTTCCATGACGTCGGCCTCAATCCGACCGAACACAACGTTTAAAATCGGCCGTTTAAACACAAGTGCGGCCACCGCCAAAAGCAGCGACGCCATCAGGGTCACAAACAATAGCTGCGAGGCGGATGCCTTCGCCCGCTCCCTGTCCTGCGCGCCGATAAACTGCGACGATACGACCGCGCCGCCTGTAGCCAGTGCGGCAAAAATATTAATCAGCAAAATATTAATCATATCGACCAGCGAGATACCGGAAACGGCGGCCTCGCCCACGGACGAAATCATGATTGTGTCGACCATACCGACCGTCACAGCCAACGCCTGCTCAATAATCAGCGGTATCACCAGCTTTTTGAGCGCACGGTTCGGAAACAACGGATTTTCAGGTCTATAGGTGCTTCGTTTGAATAACAAGAATGTTCAACCTTCTTTTTTAATAAATATATTACGCCTCAAGGCCTAACGCCCGCTTTAAATCCTTAAAATAGACCGCCTGCTGCCGCTTTAGATAAAGCCCAACAAATGGCTTTAGATACCACTTCTTTGCCGTGACATCTTCCGTGAAAACGGCCTCTACTACGCCATCTTTTTCTGCAAAAGCACCGGCCCAATGCCCCGCCATATTGTCATTTTCCATATCAAATTCATACTGGCGCATAGGTTCGATACATGTAATCGTAAAAACGGTTGCAATCCCCTGTTTGGTATATTCGATAAACTTTTTCTGCGGCTCAACGACCTCAATTCGGCTCAGGTCGCTTCGCCATCCAACGTTTTTTAGCGATGTAACCGTATCCCAGACACGCGTCAGTGAGCAAGGAAGTACCGCCCTTTTTTCCGCTACAGCCATCTTACCGCCTCCTGTTAAGCCTCTTTATTGTCTTGCACTGCTTTCGCTTGTATCAGACTCTTTTCCTTCAAAATGCGTCCGTCCCGCAAAAGTGCGCACAGCGTATTTTCATCCTCTGCTTTTAGCGCGGCGCGGTACTCGGACAAGTGTCCTATTATCGTATCAAGCTCTTGTATGAGTGCAGGCCGATTCATCAAAAACAAATCCGTCCACATATGCTCATCAAGCTTCGCCACGCGCGTCAAGTCCTGAAAGCTGCCCGCGCTGAAGCCGCTTTGCGACAGCAGGCGCGGACTTTTCACATAGGCGTTCGACACCACGTGCGCAAGCTGCGACGTAAAGGCAATTTCTTCATCATGCTCCTGCGGTGTAGCAAGTACGACACGCCCAAAGCCAAGCTCTATCGCAAAAGCGCGGAGCGTCTCGACTGCCTCTGGGTCGGACGCTTCTGTCGGCGTAAGGATAAAGCTTGCCCCACGAAACAGGCTGTCCGTCGTGTAATCATAGCCGGAGAACTCGCGCCCTGCCATTGGGTGCGCGCCGACATAGCGTACGCCCGCCTGTGCGAGGATGCCCTCCACAGCTTCTACAACCGACTGCTTGACGCCGCAAACGTCCGTCACAATCGAACCGGGCCGCAGCGAATCCGCATATTCGAGCAAAAAAGCAATTGTCTGGCGCGGATGCAGACAGACAATTGTCAAATCCATTTCACACAGGCTGTCCGGCTCCAGCCGAGCGCAAATTGCCCCATCGCGCAGCGCCTTATCTACTGTTTCTGTGTCCTTGTCCAGCCCGTAACAAACGTACGGCGTGTTTTTCCGAATCGTTTTACATAGTGATCCGCCAATCAATCCAAGTCCTACAACACCAATTTTCATTTTTTCCCATCCTTCCATACTACCATTCTACATCGTACAAGCTTATGACCGTGTATATTACAATTTTTCAATATTACTGCGTCCCCGCTCGCGGGAGGAGGCGCGGTGCCCCGATATTGATTTTCTCCAAGCGCAAGCCGTCGGCTTGCGTATATTATACCACATATCAAAACAAACTGCAATTGCCGCGCACACTTTTTACTGTAACCGCGGGCGGGCGCCGTTCATATACTTATCATGAAGGAAACTATAGCGGCACAGACGGGCCCGGCACGTACCCGCGCCCTATAGCCTCCTTACAATTTATATAGATTGGAGATAGTATATGGAACAAGCGAATTTATCACTCGACTGTCTGTGCGTCGGACAGAATTGCCGGGTTTCCGGCCTCGACGCAGTCGGTACCCAACGGCGGCGTATGCTCGACTTAGGCCTTGTGGAGGGCACAAACGTTGAGGCATTACATAAAAGCCCGGCGGGCGACCCTGTTGCTTATTTCATCCGGGGCGCGGTCATTGCGTTGCGCGGCGAGGACGCGAAAAAAATCCGGATTGAATTCCGCGACTGATACACAGGGGCAAGAAGGAGGATGCTGATGGAAGAAAATAAAAGGCAAACCTACCTCGGAGAACTCGACATCAAAAAAACTTCTGAATCCGACAGAATCATCGGCCTTGCCGGAAACCCAAATGTGGGCAAAAGCACCGTGTTCAATCAACTCACCGGATTAAACCAGCACACGGGCAACTGGCCGGGCAAAACCGTCGCCAATGCGCGCGGGCAGTATACATATAACGGCACGAACTACATTCTCGTCGATATGCCGGGCACGTACTCCATCCTCGCAAGCTCTGTCGAAGAGGAGGTTGCACGCAACTACATCTGCTTTGGCGGCGCGGACTTGACCTGTGTGGTGGCGGATGCGACATGTCTGGAACGAAATTTAAACCTTGTGCTGCAAATTTTAGAAATCACCGGGAATGTCGTCTTATGCGTAAATTTGATTGACGAGGCAAAAAAGAAAAAGATTCAAATTGACATAGGCCGGCTTTCTAAAACACTTGGTATCCCCGTCGTCGGGACGAGTGCGCGGGCCGGGAAGGGCCTCGACACACTATGTGAAACGATTCAGAACGCCTGCGATACGCCGAGTGGGTCCTGTCATGAGATCGACTATGGTTCTGCTGTGGAGACTGCTCTGGCGTTGATAGAAGATGATGTATACCGTTTGGTGGGCGGTGGTTTAAATGTGAGATGGCTTTCTTTAAGGCTTTTGGAGGAAGATGACGCCTTTAACCATTCCCTGGCGGAATATTTGGGCTTTTCGCTGTCTGATGACGAAAGCTTTCAAGAAAACTTGACGCTAGCCAAACAGGTTTTATCTAAAAATGGGATTGAGCAAGAACAAATCCGCGACCTGTTCGTTTCAAAAATTGTTTGTGAAAGCGAGGCAATCTACCGCGACTGCGTACAGGTGGAAGAAGGGTATAACGCGCGCGACCGGCGCCTCGACCGTCTGCTGACCTCTAAGGCGACCGGAATCCCGATTATGCTGGCGCTGCTGTTTCTAATCTTTTGGATTACGATTTCAGGTGCAAATTACCCCTCGGAACTGCTTTTTCGCATGTTTTCGTGGATTGAGGCAAGATTGTGGGAATGGTTCGCTGGCGCGCCGCCGTTTGTAAGCGGCCTGCTCATTGGCGGAATGTACCGGGTGCTGTCTTGGGTCGTATCCGTCATGCTGCCGCCAATGGCAATCTTCTTCCCGCTGTTTACCTTGTTAGAGGATTTGGGATATTTACCGCGGATTGCATTTAATATGGATAAATTTTTTAAAAAAGCGCACGCGCACGGCAAACAGGCGCTTACGATGTGTATGGGGTTCGGCTGCAACGCGTGCGGTGTCATTGGATGCAGGATTATTGACTCGCCCCGCGAGCGGCTGATCGCAATTTTAACGAATAACTTTGTGCCATGCAACGGCCGGTTTGCACCACCATCCAAAGGGCAAATTTGTGCCGGCATGGGCGCCGTTTGACGTTGCCGGCGAATAGATCGCTGACAGGTTCTTACTCGCCGTATAGAAAAATATGTAAGTCCGACCCATTCCAAACAATTTTTTGCACCAACAGCTTGATTAAAGTGCGTTTCTCATGGACGGAAAGCAGATGGAAATTGTCCTTCAGGCTTGCCAAAGCGCCGGCTAATAAATCAATTTGTAATTCCTGATCTGCAACAAGCTCGGATTCTTTGTCAAGCTGTTCGCGCTTTTTTGCAAGCTCTGAAGCCTCCTTGTCAAGCTCTTCTATTCTTTGGTTTACACGTTGGGTGAAGGCGGGACTATAGTTTTTCTGCGACAGAGTAAAAACGAGATGGTCCATTTCGTCATTGCGCTTTTTCATTTGCGCGTCAATACTGCTGCGTATGTCTTCATGCGGTTGACTTTGTAAATCGCGTTTTAGTTTTTCAAGCAGTTTATAGATGTCTGAGCTTTCCTTGGTGTAACTCATCAAATATTCACAAACCATGTCGTCAGCTTGTTGGCCGCCTATATTTTGACAATCACAAAGAGCATTCCCACCCCGCAGCTTGCTGCTGCAAATATAGTCGTACCTATCTTTGCCCGACCGCGGTTTTGCAAACATGCGGTTCCCGCATTTGTTGCAGTAGATAAGGCCGGAGAGCAGCGAGTAGTCGTTGTGCATTTTCGCAGGCTTCTTTCCCGTAGGAATATTGTCCTCTATGATGTTTTGGACTGCTACCCACTTATGGCCAGAAACGCGGCCTTTGTGCTTGCCGATCGCAATAATCCATTTATCCATTGACTGCCGTGGCGCGTGTTTCTTTTTATAATCGCGTTTGTTGTAGGCAAGAAGCCCATATTTGTCCGAACAGTCTTTTTCTTCAAAACAAACGTCTGAATTTTGTGCAGTGAAATAGCCGAACGCATCTTTATCAGCGGTGCAATATACAGGATTTTGTAAGATTTGTTTAATCCCAAGCAAAGAGTAATATTTACCGCTGCGGGACTTGATGTTTTGTTTGATAAGATATTTGCTAACGCCGGAAACACTGCGGAGTTCTAAATACTTCTCAAATATCATATCGACAGCACGAAGCTCATCCGGATTGTCCTTCAGCTTGCAAGATGTCTTAACCTTACCGTCGATGATAATTTCTTGCAATTTTTCAGACGTAAATCCCGTTGGAGTAGTTCCGCCGAGCCAGCGCCCACTGCGGGCAAGCATGAGCATATTATCGCGAACACGTTCCGCAATAGTTTCCCGCTCCAGTTGAGCAAAAACCGAAGCAATATACATCATTGCCTTTCCCATAGGCTTTGATGTATCAAATTCTTCTTTGATACAAACAAAAGAAATGCTGCGGTCGTTTAAGTCTTCAATCAGGGAAGCAAAATCGCTTACATTGCGGCTGATACGGTCAAGCCGGTAACAGACCACAAAATCCGGCTTTTTTAATTTGATGTCCCGCAGCATTTGTTGAAACTGCGGCCTATCCGTATTTTTAGCAGAGAAGCCCTCATCTTCGTAAATGGTAATATCTGCATCGGTCACATCAGAGAATTTGGAATGAATATATTCTTTGCACATTTCAATCTGATTCTCGATGCTCTCTCCCTTACCGGTATAAACAGATTTGCGGCTATAAATAAAAAATTTCAAACGATTCACCGTCCCTGATACATTTGAGGTATTCAGCGATAATTTTACCGCACAGATTAGAAAGGGCATACTGTTCAATTTTTACGATTTTTTGCCCTCTTCGCCTAATCGCATTAGAAATCTTGTTTTTTCTTTTGAAACTGCCAATTAAATCACTTTATTTAAGTGTAGCATAGTAAATCTCATTGTCAATATAAAAATCCCCTTTATTCATCACTCTGCCAATAGCATATATCTATTGTGACACTGTTTACAAAATAGTTTCTATTACATATATTTTTTACTAATTTTTCACTTAAAAGGTGGTATTATACTTATGGAGAAACAAATAATGGACCCATCAAAGACGACAATCTATTCTCTGTCTCATATTCAAATGTTTCATTTTGAGAGGCCAGAATCTCAGAAATAATTCCGCATAACTCTGCATTGTCAAATCTATCATATTTTAAGTAAACACATGTGATGTCGCCTTCTTTGGGAATGGTGTAGTCGTCCGCTACATATAATCTCTGATCTAAAAATGATCGGAGGACAATAAACGTATGGGAAGGGTCTTCCTCCACTTCGTTTACTTGGGTGAATGACCATTCGGTTATTTTTCTGCCTTCGGTATCTGGAGCAATGGCAATGGTTTTCCCTTCCGAGTGGCTGCCGGCACAAAGATGATATGTTTTATTATTCCATTCTACAGATTCCCCAACGATACGCGCGGAATAATCTGTTACAATAACCCTGTTTATAATTAGGACTATGCTAACAGTCAGAATAATAAGCAATATAATCCCAATTGCAATCAAACGTTTTTTCTCCTACGTATACACCCCTTCCGTCATCACCATTATATCAGCATTCCGCCCGCTTGTATAGTCGATTACGAAATTTTTGACAAGAAAGCAGCCGGAGGCATTGCCTCCGGCTACTTCTTTAAATAATCTACCTAAAATACAGCCCCAAACTTCCTTTACAATGTTTCTCTAAATATTCTTGGCTATCAAATTTAATCTTTAAAGTAGACAGATTAAAACAAGAAAATTCATCGTATTGTTTTACAATTGCAAAACAGGCTTTCTTAATTTCTTCACTAATCCCATTTTGAGCCATTATCATTATATCCTCGTCCTTTTTATAAAAAATGTATATTCCATCTGTTTCTGTTGTAATCTTATAAATTGGACTTTTTGAAAAATTACGTTTTACGTTTTTTCTTATCTTATTCGCTATACGGTTAAGTAAAAAACAGCGATATATATAAGAAAAATCCATATAAATAACAAAAGTATCTCTTGGGATATTGTAATGATATTTTTTTGCTAATACACGAAAATGGGCCAATATACGCTTTCGATATTCCTCCTCAAAAGGAAACACTTTGCCATTCTCTTTTGTAAAAAAACATTGATAATCCCGTTCCGTATCTACTACGATGTTAATCCTTCCGCGAGAACTTGCTTCTGTGTAATCAAAATAACAAGTAATTACGTTTACACGAAATTCTTCCTGTATCCAATCTGTCAACTCTCTAAAAATATCTGCTATAGACTCTGTATCACCACGCTTAATTTTTATAATAAACTGTATATCTTTTTTGCTAAGCAAAACTGAATCAATCCCCCCTCTTATTATTTAATAAACTTCCATATTTCTCCTTCCTGTATAAACCTATAGCCTTCCCGAAGTAAAAATTCAACCTCTTTTGCAAACTCACCGTCTGCATTTGCGGGATTGTGCGAAGCATAAAATACTTTACCCGCAGCTAACTGAAGTTTAATAAATAATTCATTTATTTTCCACATATTTTCCGGACCTAATATCTTATAGAAAAATCCCAATGATTTAAAGTGTAATATGTCGCCCCCATTTCCATTCCAAGTTTGGTGTATCCTGTTCCACCAGCATATTTTCCTATAACAACAATTTTAGAAGAAGCATTTTGAGTTGCCGCCGTAGCAAGTCTATAAATTTCAGCCTGTGTAAGCGCTCCCAATGTACCTTTTATAGTAGGTGCAACTATAATTACACCTGTTATATAATATACTAAATCTTGAATTAACTGATCCCTATCATATGCACTTATATAGTCCTGTATCGCCTGAATCGCCGCATTTGTTATATCAATCGAATTACCTTGGTTATACGCATTACCACAGACTATTTTATTAAAATAATCCGGAAGGCCAAAGGTCTCGCCCACGCCTTCAATATATGGCTGTGTTCGTGTAATTTCGTTACGAACCATATTGGCATATTCATGAGCCTTCGGGTCTGTGTAATTCTCTTGATAATATTTTAGCATATTTAGCAAATCTAAAGCACCGGTTGCCCATAAATAGTCTATATTCGAAAAATTTGGTGCATTT
>URQR01000091.1 GCA_900550065.1 uncultured Eubacteriales bacterium
ACAGCTCCTTTTCATCCCGTATCTATACGGGTTTTATTTTAATAATAGTATATCATAACTTATGGCACATATCCGAAGAAAGCACGGTACGGCCATGCCGTAGGAGAGACTGTCCCTCGCCAGTGACTTCTTCCAATGTCTCAAAAGTTTTGCTTTTGAGACTATTATAGCATATGTTTTAAGAATATGCAATACCAATTGAAAAAGGCCGATACACTGCGAATCCTTCCGCCGCGTTTCAGCCCTGTAACAATTACGCTTCTTTAAAATACATATCGCGCAGTTTTTTTAAAAGCTTACGCTCCAAACGCGACACACACATCTGCGACACGCCCATGTCCGCTGCAATCTGCTTCTGGCTCTGTTCGCCATAATACCGCTTTTGGATAAATTCCCGCTCATTCTCGCTGAGTTCTCGCATACAGTTTTCGACGAAATCTTTTTCCTCGACCATCAAAAACCCGTCGTCCGTACGGCCAAGCGTATGTTCAAACCGGATCTCCTCGCCGTCCATAATCTCGCGTTCAATCGAAATTACCTGCGGCAGGATTGCATTCGGGATACATTCCGCTTGCTCGCCGCCGTTTGCAACCCGAATCCGGTGTGCTTTTGAAAATATTTCATACAGCCTGCGCGGTACGCGGATAAAATTACCCTTGTCACGAAAATACCGTTTAATCTCGCCCGTTATCGTCGGCGTCGCAAAGGTTGTAAACTTCAGCCCCTTTGACACGTCGAACCGCTCCACTGCATACAAAAGGCCGATACACGCCACCTGATACAGGTCGTCATAATCGATACCGCGGCCCGAAAAACGCTTCGCCATTATCTCAGCAAGATATGTATAACGGTCAATAATTTCATTGCGCACAGCCGTATCTTTTGTTTTTTTGTACTGCTCAAACAGCTCCGTGTCGGACGCTGTCCGGACGGCACGCTTTTCTTCCACTGGCACGCCCCCTTACTGCGGCGTGACTGTGCCGCCGCTGATGATATAACGCGCCATCGCAAGCCCGTTTTCATAATTGTCCTTCTGCCACGTTGTTCTGTCATTGGGCCGCATAGGACGCACCGCCAAATAGAGCCCCTCTGTGCGAATCGAATCAAGCTGGGTAAAAATTGGATTTTCCTTCATCTCAATAGCAAATACATTGCCGGCGCCGTCATAGCGCAAAAACTCCTCGCTGATGCCGAATTCCTGCACATACTGCGACAGGTCAACAAACCCATAGTCCGCATAACGGTCCAAAAAATCCGCCGAGAATAGAAACACAACCGCGTCGCCGCCCGCCATCTCAATATCAGCCATATTGTACATCGCAGCCATTTCCTCGCTGCCGCTGTTTTTGTCGAGATAGATAATATTAACCTTCGACGCGCCCTGCCCGTCGTTATTAATATCTTTCGTCACCGTGGCAAACTGATCCTCAAGCTGATACGCCTGTATCTGCCCCATATTTTCCAGCCCGCCAATATAAGTCAGCGTAAAGTCCGGCTGTACGTTAAACACGCACTCCGCTAAAAACATCACCAATAAAATTACTAAAACGATACCGCCTAAAATTGCCCATTTATAGTAGTACCATACGTTTTCCCACCATTTTTTTGAAAATGGCTTAATATAGACCGGGGGCGTTACGTTCATCAAAAATCACCTCGTCATAAAACCGTACACACGCCGTTTATTTCTCCACCGGCTTCATGGTGGGGAACAGCAATACATCGCGGATCGAATAGCTGTCCGTCAGCAGCATCACCAGCCGGTCGATGCCGATGCCAACACCGCCCGTCGGCGGCATACCGTACTCAAGCGCAGTAAGGAAGTCCTCGTCGACCATATTGGCCTCGTCGTCGCCCGCCGCACGCAGCGCCGCCTGATGCTCAAAGCGGACACGCTGGTCAATCGGGTCGTTTAATTCGGAAAATGCATTGCCGAATTCGCGCCCTGTAATAAACACCTCGAACCGCTCCGTCAGCGACGGGTCGGACGGCTTGCGCTTTGCCAGCGGCGAAATCTCAACCGGATACTCCGTAATAAACGTCGGCTGTACGAGCTTGTCCTCCACAAATTCGTCAAAGAACAGCGCAATGATATGGCCGCGGCTCGACTTTGCCGCCTCTACCTCAAGTCCCTTTTCCTTCGCGATTGCCTGCGCCGCTTCGTCCGTTGTAATTTCATCGAAATCAACGCCCGCATACTGCTTCACGGACTCAATCATCGTCATACGCGAGAACTTGGACAAATCAATCTCCACGCCCTGATAGTTAATCAGCGTCGTGCCGCACGCCTCCTGCGCAGCGTGCCGGATCAAATTCTCCGTCAAATCCATCATATCATTGTAGTCGGCAAACGCCTCATAAATTTCAATCGACGTAAACTCCGGGTTATGCTTGATGTCCATCCCTTCGTTTCTAAACTGCCGCCCCATTTCATAAACCTTTTCCATGCCGCCGACAATCAGCCGCTTTAAGTGCAGCTCCGTTGCAATACGCAGATACATATCCATATCGAGCGTATTATGGTGCGTGATAAACGGACGCGCCGCCGCGCCGCCGGCAATCGTGTTAAGTATCGGTGTCTCTACCTCAAGGTAGCCCCTGCTGTCGAGATAGCCGCGAATCGCAGTCAAAATCTTTGATCGCGTAATAAACGTCTTTTTTACGTCCGGATTGATAATTAGGTCAACATAGCGCTGACGGTAGCGCAAATCCTGATCCGTCAGGCCGTGAAACTTCTCCGGCAGCGGCAAAAGCGACTTCGACAAAAGCACGATATCTTTTACTTTAACCGACACCTCGCCCGTCTTGGTTTTAAACACTTCGCCCTCAGCGCCGACAATATCACCGATGTCATATTTTTTCACCATTGCGTACGCTTCTTCGCCCAGCATATCCCGTTTAATAAAAAGCTGAATCTTGCCGTCGCGGTCCGCAAGGTCGCAAAAGAGCACTTTTCCCATGCCGCGCTTTGACATGAGTCGCCCCGCCACGCGGACATTTTGTCCCTCAAACGCGTCAAAATTTTCCACAATGTTCACACTGTGGTGTGTACGCTCATATTTTGTCTGAATAAACGGGTCCTGGCCCGCAGCTTGCAGCTCGCTCAGCTTATCGCGGCGAATTTGCAACAGTTCGGATAATTGCTGTGTTTCGTTTTCAGGCATCTTAAAACCTCCTACTGCCTCTTATTATCAAAGGTTATTTATGTATTATACACCATTTTCTTATACATTACAACATGTTTTTTACAAAAAGCCTTTCCGCGCCGCTTAAAGCGCAAGATGCATCGCCGCTTTGACAAGCCGCATCTTCTCTTCGCCGATTTTTGCCGCTTTTTCGCTCCCCGCTGCAATCAGCTCGCGCACCATAGCTTTATGCGCCTCATAATAGGCGCGCCGCTCCCGAATCGGCGCGAGCAATGTATCAAGCTGCATGCTCAGTCTCTGCTTGCACGCCGCACAGCCGATTTTTCCGCCGCGGCACGCGCTGCAAATTTCGTCGCACTGCGCTGCACCAAACACCTTATGGTACTGACTGACGACGCAAATATCCGGATTTCCTTTGTCGGTACGCGTGATACGCCCGGGGTCGGTCAGCGCCATATTCACCTTCGCCGCGACCGTATTCGTATCGTCCGACAAATAAATTGCGTTACCCACGCTTTTCCCCATCTTTGCGCCGCCGTCAAGCCCGGGAAGGCGCGGTGTCGCACTGACCATTGCTTCCGGAACCTTAATCATCTCCTGCCCGCCGCCGTAGAGCGCGTTAAACCGGCGCGCAATCTTGCGCGTCAGCTCCATATGCGGAAGCTGGTCCTCGCCAACCGGCACAACGTCCGCCCCGCAGAAGGTGATATCCGCTGTCTGACTGACCGGATAGCCCAAAAAGCCGTACGTGAGCTCATCGTAGCCGTATTGTTTCGCCTCGGTCTTGATTGTCGGGTTGTGGCGTAGGACGTTAACCGACACAAGCATCGAGTAAAACACCGTTAGCTCTGCAATCGCCGGTACAGCCGACTGCTGTATCAGTGTGACTCTCTCCGGCTCGAGCCCGACAGCTAAGTTGTCGATTGCCACCTCGTAAACATTCGATTCCACAATCTCTGGAGTATCAAAAAGCGTTGTGAGCACAAGTACATCCACCAGCAGAAAAAAAGATAAATACTAATCAAGTATGCGCACCCTGTTATACAGACTGCCGTCATAATGGCCCAAATGCAGCCGTCCCGTCGTTCTGTCCCCCGTTAAAATCCGTTTTTGTTGCATAATTTTCATCCTCTCTAAAATAATTTTTACGCCAAGCACCACCAGCTATCGTCCATTTTGACCATCCCCCTTCCAATTTTCAAAACAAAAAGCCCATATGCAAATGCATATGAGCCTTATAGCATATCGCAGCCCTACAAAACAAAAAGCTCCCGCCCCAAAGGACAGAAGCAATCTTCTGTTATGCAGCAACAGCTGCTATGCCACCTTTTTAGGTATCACATGCCAACACATGCTCTCATCATAACGGTTAGAGTTTCCGTCGGTGCCTACTTGGTTTCCCGTTCAGGCCGCCCTCCTAGGTCCATTCAATATCACGCAAAATACCGCCATCCCACCGCCGGCGGCTCTCTTAAAATTTCACAGTTGATACCTACTACTCCCAGTCATCGGTTTATTTGATTCAGTTTTTTACAGTATAGCACAGCCGCTCCGGTGTGTCAACCCATTTTTCCGCTCTTGCGCGCGGACGTGCTTTGTGGTATCCTATATAGAAAGAACTCAACAAAAAAGGATGATACGCTTGCAAAAGTTAGATACCACATATGATATTGCAATCATCGGCGGCGGCCACGCGGGGTGCGAGGCGGCGTTTGCCGCGTCGCGGCTCGGAATGCAGACTGTACTATTTGCGACAAATTTAGACGCGATTGCTAATTTGCCGTGCAATCCGAATATTGGCGGTACGGCAAAGGGCCACCTCGTGCGCGAGATTGACGCGCTCGGTGGTGAAATGGGCAAAGTCGCCGACAAAACGTTTATCCAGTCGAAAATTTTAAACCGCGGCAAAGGGCCGGCGGTGCATTCCCTGCGCGCGCAGATTGACCGGCGCGCCTATCAAATTGAGATGAAGCACCGGCTCGAGCTTGCGCCGAACCTTGACGTAAAACAAGCCGAAATCACAGATATCCTCGTTGAAGACAGCGCCGTATGCGGCGTTGTGACCGCGACCGGGACACGCTTTGGCGCGCGTGCAGTAATTGTGGCGACGGGCACGTTTTTAGGCGGCAAAATATTAATCGGCGACTATGCGCGCGCGTCTGGCCCGGACGGGATGTTTGCCGCGACAGCGCTGTCAGAGTCGTTAAAAAATTTAGGTATCAAAATCCTGCGCTTTAAGACGGGTACGCCGGCGCGTATCCTACGCAGCAGTGTCGATTTTTCTGCGATGGAGCGTGAAACAGGCGACGACGAGATTACGCCGTTTTCGTTTGAGACCGAGGGCACACTCGAGAACCGAGCGGACTGCTACCTCACGTATACCAACGAAACAACACATGAGATTATCCGCAAAAATCTGCATCGTGCGCCGATGTACTCCGGCGTGATTAAGGGCGTAGGGCCGCGCTACTGCCCGTCGATTGAGGACAAAGTCGTGCGCTTTTCCGACAAGCCGCGCCACCAGATTTTTATTGAGCCGATGGGCCTGTCGACAGAAGAGATGTACGTACAGGGCCTGTCGACCAGTCTGCCGGAAGATGTACAGCTTGAAATGCTGCGCAGCATCCGCGGCTTAGAAAACGTTAAAATCATGCGAAGCGCCTACGCAATTGAGTACGACTGTATTGACACGCTTCAGCTAAAGCCCTCGCTCGAATTCAAGGCATTTTCCGGCTTGTATGGCGCGGGACAGTTTAACGGAACGAGTGGCTACGAAGAAGCGGCGGCGCAGGGGCTTATCGCCGGGATTAACGCCGCGCGTAAATTGCAGGGAAAAGAGCCCATTGTGCTAAAGCGCAGCGAGGCATATATCGGGACGCTCATTGACGATTTGGTGACAAAGGGTACAAACGAGCCGTATCGGATGATGACGTCGCGCTCAGAATATCGACTATTGCTGCGTCAGGACAACGCCGACGCGCGGCTGACCCCGCTCGGACATAAAATCGGGCTAATCAGCGACGCGCGGTATGCGCGCTTTTTGGAAAAACAAGAGAAAATCAACGCTGAAGCAGAACGCATCCGAACCGTCACCGTTGCGCCAAAGGCTGTAAACGACCTGCTTGCGGCGCATGCGTCTACGCCGCTGAAAACGGGAATTAAATTAGCTGAACTCATCCGCCGGCCGGAGCTTAGCTATGACGTATTAGCGCCGGTCGACCCGGAGCGCGCAGCGCTGCCACACGAAATCACCGCACAGGTAGAACTACTCATCAAATATGAAGGCTATATTCAAAAGCAGCTTCAAGCGGCGGAGCATATGCGAAAATTAGAAGATAAAAAAATACCGGACACAATCGATTATGACGATGTGTACGGTCTGCGGCTCGAAGCGCGCCAGAAGCTTGCGCAGGTACGGCCCGGCACGCTTGGGCAGGCGTCGCGCATTTCGGGCGTATCGCCCGCAGATGTAACGGTCCTGATGATACATTTAGGGAAATAAAAAATCTCACGCAATTGCGTGAGATTTTTTTAATCAATCAGATGTGTACGGTAAAAGTGCAATATGTCTTGCTCTTTTAATCGCTTCCGTCACTTCGCGCTGATGCTTTGCGCAGTTGCCACTGATTCTTCTCGGCACGATCTTCGACTTCTCAGAAATAAACTTTCTGAGCTTAAACGTGTCCTTGTAATCTATCTCCGTTACCTTGTCTGCACAAAAAACACAAACCTTTCTCTTGGCTCTTCTGCCGCCGCGAGCAGGCCGCTCACTTCTCTCTGCCATAACGCTAACCTCCTTATCGAAATCCTTTTCACTCTGTCTAACTCTTTAAAATAACCGACGCGTTAAAACGGTAAATCGTCGTCCGATACGCCGGGCATAAAGTCCGCCCCGTCCGGGAGCGAGTCAAAGCCCTGCGGCGCTTGCTGCGTCTGTTGCTGCGGAGCGCTCTGCTGCCACGGCTGCGCGCTGCGCGCCGGTGCGCTCCCCTCGGACGAGCCCTTGCTCTCCGTAAAGTACGCCTCATCGACAATGACCTCCGTCGCGTAACGCTTCCGGCCTTCATTGTCCGTCCAATCGCGTGTCTGAATCGACCCGACAAGACCAATCATACGACCCTTTGCAAAGTAATTGCAAATAAACTCCGCCGTCTGCCGCCATGCGACACAGTTGATAAAGTCCGCCTTGCGCTCTTCGCCCGCGCGCGCGAACCGGCGGTTCACCGCAACGGAAAAGCTGCAAACGCTTACGCCGCTCGTCGTTGCCTTCAACTCTGGATCAGCCGTCAGTCTTCCTACCAATATGGCTTTGTTCATTTTAATACACCGCCTCTTTCGTGGTAGCCCGCACTATTTTCTAATAATAATGCTGCGGAGAATATCCTCCGAAATTTTGTAATTCCGGTCGAGCTCCGCCGGGAAATCGCCCTTCGACGAGAAGTTTACGAGCACATAGTAGCCCTCTTGCTTCTTGTTGATCTCGTAGGCGAGCTTTCTTTTGCCCCATACGTCAACCGCGTCGATTGTACCAGCCGATTCGATCAGCGCCTTGAACTTGTCAACGACCGCATTGGTCTTTTCTTCGTCAAGGTCAGGATTTACGATAAAAATAGTTTCGTAATTGTTGATGATCTCCATCGTGTTTGCACCTCCTTCTGGACTTTGACCCCACCTCTTTGTGTGGGGTAAGGAAAATTTTATACACTTATCCATATAAACAAGCTTACATAAATAAGCTATTATATTTTACAGCAACAGTCTCTTTTTGTCAAGCTTTATTTTTTCCCCCCTCAAAAAAAGGGAGCGCAGTG
>URQR01000092.1 GCA_900550065.1 uncultured Eubacteriales bacterium
CATATGGCGGTCTTTTTGCGTTTCATTATTCCTCTTTTAGTTTCTTTTTATAATCGGCGGGCGTAACGCCTGTAATTTTGGTGAAGGTTTTAATAAAGTGCGAATGATCGAAAAATCCTGTCAGGCTTGCGATGTCAGCGAGAGAGACACCCTTTTTTATATAATTTTTTGCAACTGCAACACGATAGCGGTTGATGTAGCATAATGGAGAACAGTTCAGTTTTTCCTTAAAAATTCTATTATAAGTTGAATACGACATTGCGGCGCATTTCGCTAAATCCTCCACTGCTATCTTTTCGTTATAATGCGAGTAAATATAGAGCAGGCTTTTTGCAAATGCGTTCGCGCCGTTGCTTTCTGCACCGAGCAATGTATCCTTTTCATACTTTGTATAACAAAAACATAAAAATGACACAATAGACAGCGCGCTGCCGGAAAGAAAGCTACATATTGCGTGCAAACAGTCATGATGAAACGGCGGGTAAGCCGTTTTAGCAAAATACATTTTTTGTGATTGTTCTAATAATGTATCTAATAAATCGTAATCTTCTGGATTCAAATGTAAAAACCGCGTAGATTCCCCGTCGGAACGAAACAATGGTAAAACACTAAATAATGGATAAAAGCCGTTTAAATTATCTAGTTCATTTGTGAAGTTCTTGACCCAGAGCGTACTGATCATTACATTATAGACATTTAAATTACTATTTGATATAAATTGATGGGAAATAAAAGGCGGCACAACAAACACGTCTCCCTTTTTGCACAGATATGTTGAACCGTCTACGATATGTGTTCCGTTTCCAGAGGCTATGATATTGATTTCATAGAATTCGTGTTTATGCAAGTTGGAAGAATAATTCTTATGTAAAAATACATTGACCATATCATTGGAATAGTGCTGAAAAGTATTTTGGTCATACCAAATATCATAGCCCATTTTAAATCCTCCCAAAGGGTAAAAAGTGAAATATACACAAAAAATGATAAATATATACTATATTTTTTATACTCATTATTATAATATAAACTTATGGTATTATCAAGAAAAATTTTTTACAATAAAAATTAACAGGAGGGGTCTAACTTGAGGGGGAAATTATTAGTAAAATTGTTGTCGGCTGTTGTCGCAGCGGCGATGCTTTTGCCGTTGTTTTACAGCGTTGGTCTGGCAGAGGGGCAGGACAATGTTGTATACGACGCTGGGACGACAGTTGAGGCCGAAAATTGCACAATTCATAAAGCACATGGAGAGGCAGTCAAAGATCCAAAGGCAAATGTAGGGTCAGCTGAGGGATATTCGGCAGTTGAACTTACAAACGGGCAGCCGGGTGGGAACCGTTACGTCCCGACCGACGATACATGGACCGGCATCACTGCACAATTCCGCGTCACAGAGGCAGGTACTTACGCGGCTTCTATGCGTTACTATTCATCTTCAATGGGAAATGACTCGTTTTACTACAGCTTTGGGACGGATGACTTTGTAGAAGGCGCAACGACTATATGTGAAGATGGCGAATACCATTGGAAAATACTCGGCACGGCGTATTTGCAGCCGGGTGTATATAAAGTACGGATTGCTGTGCGCGAGCAGGGGATGCGCATTGACCAAATCAAGATAGGCGATTCATGGGTGGCGCCGGCAGTTGCCGGGCAGACGGTGTATCCGGAGCTGATGGGCGCGGATTCAATTGGAAAGGTTGCAAAATTTGAAGACGGCGACCGCGTTGCCTTTATCGGCGACAGTATTACGCATGGCGGTTATACGCACGCATTTATCTATAATTATTATGCGACGCGGTATCCGAACTGTGATTTTACTTATTTGAACAAGGGCATCAACGGCGACCGTGCCGTAACTGCCCAGACGCGATTTAACCACGATATTTATGACGCGGATTCCGACTTTAACAAAGTTGTAATTATGCTCGGTACGAACGATATGTCGCGTGGGGAATATTTTGCGGGCAAGGAGCTGCTCGAAGGGGCAGAAACGAGAAGAAATAATCTGATTGAGTCCTATAAAACAGAATATAGAAAACTATTAGAGCTTGTCAAGGCGAAGAACCCGCAGCAGGTCATTTTGGTGACGCCGCCGATGTTTGACGAGTGGGTACCGGAGTCGAACAACGAAACGTCTCCGGGATTTAACAATGTAGTCCGTAAGGCGGGCGCAATTGTTTACGATTTTGCGCAGGAATATGGTTACGATTTTGTAGATATCAATACGCCGCAAACGATTATTGATGCATATCAGCGTCAATCGAATGTAAACTTTACTTTCACGCCGGACAGAATACACCCGAGTGATATCGGCCATTATATTATGGCGTATTCGTTCTTAAAGGCACAGGGAGAAACGGGCGAGGTTGCGTCGGTTTCCGTTGATGCTGCGCAAAAGACAATTGATTCGGACAATGCGTCTGTAGCGAACCTGTCGGTGACAGACAGCACGGTTACGTATCAATATACACCAAACTCGCTGCCGCTCGGCGCAGACGAAACGTACCGGAGCGTGGAGCAGCTTCTGCCAATTACGGACGAGCTAAACAGGGAAACGATCCGCGTGGCGGGACTGAAGGACGGACTTTACAATATAAAAATGAACGATCGTCTTGTAATGCAGGCGAGAGGGGCACAGCTTGCCTCCGGCGTAAATATCGCGGACAAACAAAAGAACGCGAACCAGCAGGTTGCGCTGACCGTGCTTAATTTTGTTAAACTGCATAGGAAAACGATGGAGTCTTACCGTAACTTTTTTGCAAATCAAATTCAGTATATCTCAAAGTACAAGCTTGACGCTGCGAGCAATGCAACGCTTGTCAGCTCGGCGCAGGCGTGGATTGCGGCGAACCCGTCCGCCGCGTCCGACATTGAAACATTACAGAAATATTTGAACCAAAAGGCGGCAGAGAGCAGCACTTTGGCACAGCTTGCGGCGTATGAGGCGAGAGTCGCAGAGCTGAATAAGCCGGTACAGTGCAATGTTGTGATTGAGTATGCAGGCGAAGGGTCAGTTGTACAAAACAGTGCAGTATATGAAAAGTTTTCTTTGCCGCAGGATACGCTGTCAATTATCCCGAGCACGAATAACGGCGGCATTTCGATCGCACGTATTGCTTTTTCTGACGCAAACGGCGTAATCAGCGAAATACCTGCGGCGGGCGGTTCTGTTAAGGCGCTGGCTTCTGTCGTGAACAATACCGCGCAGGATAAAGAAGCGATTTTGTGGGTCGGAATGTATCAGGGCGATAGACTGTTGAATGTCAAAACTGTATATGCGTCCATTCCGTCCGGTGCGAGCGTGCCGATGGAACTGTCGATTCCTGTAGCTGCTGGAACAGACAGCATACGCGCCGGCGTGTGGGATTCACTTTTGAACATTAATCCATATGTGCCGTCCGCTGTCTTCCCGGCAGATGAGAACACGGTCGGACAAATCTGGGTCGGCAAGGAAAAGCTGCCGGGCTTTTCCCCGGAAATTATGGAATATACTTATTATTTACATAAGCTGGATATGCGGATGCCCTATGTCAGCGCAATGATGACGAACAGCTTTGCTTCGGCTGAAGTAACGCAGGCGTCCACAGTTGGCTCTGTAGCAACTGTAAAGGCCGGCGGAAAAACGTATACAATTAGATTTATAAATGAGCCATTGCCGGTTCTTTCGGCGCTTACAGTCGGCGGTAAGGGTTTGGATGGGTTTAGCCCGGAAACGTATCAGTATACATATGAGGCTGCAGACGGCGGCGACATTACAGTTGCGGCGCAGGCAGCAGAAGGACTGCAAATCGACGTTGAACAAGCGGGCGAAACAGGCGGTACAGCGACTGTAACGGTTACCGCTCCGTTTGGAAGTAAACGGACGTATACAGTCACGTTTGGGAAAATCGGAAAGCCGGGCGAGGTAACAAACATATACAGAGGCGGCGCTCCGACGACGGAGGTTACGGCTGTCCCGTCTCTTGGCGCAAAGTTAATTGATATGTACAGCGCTTATGCGACGGATGCAGAGCGGATTGCTGCTGTGAAGGCGGATGATAACCCATACGAAAACATTGCCTATGCACAATATACAAACCGCAGCAGCCAGACGGCATGGGATGCAAAGACGGACGCAAATAACTGGCTGCCAAACACCTATGGTACTGCAATTGAGTTTATATATGCACAGTCGCAAAACTCTGCTTTGATTTCGCCCAATGTGACACGTCTGTATAAATCGACAGATGACCCATGCAACACAGAGGAAATAGCAAAGAAATCATATGAATTTGACATCAGCAAGGACGCAACTGTTGTTATTACAACGAATGGACAAAGTGCATTTATCGCAAATCAGGGCTGGAGCTATGAAAAAGACGCGAAGTACCAGCTTTGCTATCCAAACTACACGAGAATCCAGGATACAAGTACGCTGCCGGAGGAAAATTATTATCTTATTCCGAACGGCCAAGTAGCGAATATATGGAGTGTATCCGACGGCTCCGCGTATTTGAAGCATTTTAAGGCCGGAGAGCGTGTTGCGGTACCGGCGTTTGATGTAAATAACAGCTACAGGAAAAACAGTATATTTATTATTTGGGATGAATGCAATAAGGACGCGAAGCTGTATGATATTATGGCTGACGGCGTATCTATACCGGGCTTTGACCCAAATGTGACGGAGTATACGCTCAAAGTCGCGGAGGGTGTTGTAGATGTTCCGCAAATCAGCGTCAGCGCGACACTGGGCGCGAATGCTGAGGTTGTACAGGCCCAGTCACTCTCAGAAAGCGCAACCGTTACAGCGTGCGGTAAGACGTATACAATTTTTTTTTCAGTAACAGATAAGTCGCCCGGAACGATTAGCAATGTGTACTGGAACGGCGTTGCAACCAATGCGGTTTACGGCGTGCCAAGCGTAGGCATCAACCCGCCCGACCTTTACAATGGAAAGACAGATGCAGAGCGGGTTGCTTCCGTGAAGGCGCTTGCCGGGACAGAATATGACTCGGACGCATATATCGCATTTAGCAACCGTAAAATTGCCGGTTCATGGAATTCGGCGGGAGGCGGCTATTACGCTTATAATTTAAAATTTATATATGCTGATAACAACAGCATTTTCATGGATAAAAATGTGACGCGGCTCTACAAATCGGATAATGACAACCCAACAGAGTCGACTGCGTCAAAAATATATGAGTTCGATATTGACAAAGGAGCGACAGTCTATATTTCGGTTACTGACGATAAATATGCGCAGAAGCGCGGCGAGTGCAAGAGCCCATTTATTGAAAGCCTCGGCGGATGGACGTATGATTATGATGTTGATAAGTATGGACTCTCGACATGGAGTTTTAAAGAAGTGACGTCCCCGGAAAAGGCATATGTGCCGGACGGTACGGTTAAACATGCATGGGCTTCAACCGGAAGTGTGTACTACAAGCACTTTAATGCGGGTGAGCGGGTGAGCGTGCCCGCCTATAGTGCGACGGAGTCATACTTACAGACGAGTGTATTCCTTGTTTGGGATAACCTCAATACAGAAGAAAAGATATTTGATATTTTAGCGGATGGAATCTCTGTTGGCAATTTTGACCCTTCTGTGACAAGCTATACCGTACAGGTAGAGCGGGGGACGGCCGTGCCAAAAATCAGCGTCAGCGCGACGGAGACGGCAAATGTAGAAATCGTACAGGCACAGTCGCTTGACGGCAGTGCAATTGTTACGGCATGTGGAAAGACGTATACGATTTCGTTTGAGCAGATTACGCCGGACATGACGCTTTCTTCTCTCATGGTGGACGGCGCCATGGTTGATGGATTTGACCCAGCAGTAAAGGAATATACTGTAACGTTGGAGCGCGGCAATATGAACATTCCGCAGGTTAAGGCGACGGCAGCGTTAAGTGTGAATTCCCTTGAAGTGAAGCAGGCGGTCAAGACGCCGGGCGACGCAAAGGTGACTGTAAAGACGCCGCGCGGTGCGTCGGAAACGTATACAGTACATTTTAAGAAGACAGGAACGCCCGGCATTGTATCGAACATTTTTGCAGGCGGAAAGGCGACGGCGGATGTAACGGCTGTTCCTGCTCTCGGCGCGGAAATGATTGACATGTATCATGCCTATGAGACGGACGCGGAGCGGATTGCGGCGGTGATATCTCCTGATAATCCATATGCAAACACCGCCTATGCGCAGTTTACGGACCGGGCAAGTGAAAAAGCTTGGAAGGAAAAATCCGGCCCGGCGGCCGAACCGGCGAACACCTATGGGGCGCAGAGTGAATTTATCTACTTAAACCACCCGAACAGCGTTCTTATCTCACCGGATAATACGCGGCTATATAAATCGACGACAGACCCGACAGGAGCTGACGTAGCAAAGAAGTCGTATGAATTTGACATCAGCAAAGATGCAACCGTTTATATCACAACAGGTGGAGTGAGCAGCTTTATTGCTGCGCAGGGTTGGGAGTACGACAATCAGGCTAAATATCGGCTTTACTATACAAGCCGCAGTAACGGCAATATTGTAGACGACCCATCTGCTGTAAACAGCCGCTATGTAATTCCGGACGGAACGAGCGCGGTTATGATGAATGCAAACGGTGCAGTCTATAAAAAGCATTTTTCAAAGGAAGAACGTGTTGCTGTGCCCGCTTTTTCAGAAGAGAGAAGCTATCGACAAACAAATGTATTTATCGTATGGGATGATTGCAATGACGAGCGTGCAGCATATGGCCTGAAATATAAAATTGGTGCGGAAACAAAAGAAGTGGAAGATTTTGACCTTGAGAAGCGCGCTTACGATATCACACTTCCGGCGGGTACAACGCAGGTGCCGGAGCTATGGATGATGGCGACGCGGACTGCAAATGCACAGGTTACAATGCCGGAAACGTTTACAAACGGGAAAGTGACTGCTACTGTAACGGTCGAATTGGAAAGCGGTACTGTGACAACTTATACGGTTAATTTCTATGTCGATTCTGAACCGGAGGACGATGTGCGTCTTAGCAGTATTTCCTATAGTGGAACGGCTGTAGAAGGGTTTAACCCTTACACACGCAGCTATGCGGTGGACTTACCGCTTGGTTCGTCATACCCGACGGTGAGCGCACAGACCTATAACGACCAAACACCTGCGCCCGTAATTGTACAGCCTTCGGCCGAAAATAACGGTACGGCGACGATTACTGTGAACTCGAAAAACGGCTCGCATACTGCTGTTTATGCAGTTGTCTTTACAATTTTGAATTATAATCCGGCGCAGGCGACTGTCCTGCCTGTAAAGAATAATGCAAAGAGTATTGTTACAATTGTACACGACGACGGCGATTTACCGACTGTGTCGTATTTGGACGGGGAGTTTGAGAAAAACAATCTAAAGGGTACGGTCGCAATGATTGCTTCGCGTGTCAACGATAATAATGTTTCCTCATGGCAGGGGTACTTTGACACGGGACGGTTTAACCTTGCAAATCACAGCTATACGCACGCTTACTGGGGGCAGAGCGACGCGGCGGAATCGGGAACGCTTTCGGACGGGAAGACATACAACATTCCCGCTGGTACAATGACAAAAGAAATCATTACATCGGGCGAATACCTGCGTGAAAAATTCCCGAATGAGCGCGTGCTCAGTTTTGTAAAGCCGGGCTTTACCTTTCCGTCAGGCAAGCCACAGGTGAGCGACAAGGCGTATGAGATGATTCGCGACAACTATATCTGTATGCGAAATACTGGCGGCGGCATGAACACAATTCCGCCGGCCGACTGGGACAATGTGAAAAGCTTGATGGTGCAGGCAAACAGTGATGTAGCGTCGCCGAACAACCATACTGCGGCGTATTGGATTGACGAGGTCGATAAAACGATTGCACAGAACGGCTGGCTC
>URQR01000093.1 GCA_900550065.1 uncultured Eubacteriales bacterium
CATCCTGCGGCACATAAGAAATCTTTAGGTTGCTGCCGCGCCGCACTTCGCCCGTAAAAGGAATGTCCTCCCCTCGAATCAGCTTTAACAGGCTCGACTTTCCCGAACCGTTTTTTCCACAAAGCCACAGCCTATCCCCCTGCCCTACCTCAAAAGTGAGCGGGCCGCAAATGGTGCGTCCGCCGTAAGCAACGGACACCTCCCGCAGCGACAAAATCCGGTCCGCGTGATACGGCAGCGGCGACAGCTTTAAATCATCATACTCCTCAATGTTTTTTAACAGCCCGGCCTTTTCCTCTACAGCCTCCTGCCGCCGCTTTTCGATTTGCTTGGAGCGCTTCATCATTTTCGCTGCTTTGTGCCCAACATATCCCCTGTCAGGGCGCAGACCGGACACTTTTGCATGCTTTGTTTTTTCCACCGCCTCCGACCAAGCGCCCTTCTGCCGCGCCGATGCGCTAAGCCGCCCAATGTCCTTTTTCAGCCGTTCATTTTTCGCACTCTCGTAAGCGTCCTGCATTTGTTTGACTTCCCACCAAGCGGAAAAGTTTCCTTTCTGGACAACTATATTTGTTTTGTTGATTGACAGCGTATGGTCAATGCATGCGTCCAAAAATGCGCGGTCGTGCGACACGAGAATAAAGCCCTGTTTTGTGTTCAAATACCGGCTCACCAGCGCACGCCCCTCCATATCGAGGTGGTTTGTCGGCTCGTCAATCAGCAGAAAACTATTTTCTTTTAAAAACAAAGCCGCAAGCAGCACCTTCGTCCGCTCTCCATTGGACAGCGTTGCAAAGGGGCGGTATAACACATCGGCCTCTACGCTGAGCAGGGACAGTTCGCGGAAAATCTCCCACTCCTCGTGCCCGCTTATCAGCTCATTGACAATCTCCACTGTGTCACGCGATAAGTCAGAGACCTCGTATGGAAAATACTCAAACGCTGCGCTGGAGGAAATCGTTCCCTGATAGCGATACTCTCCCATTAACAACCGCATAAACGTCGTCTTGCCGCGTCCGTTCCGGCCTGTAAAGCCAACCTTCCAGTCCGTGTCAAGGCAAAACGACACGTCCTCAAAAATATTATCATAGCTGCCCGGATAGGCAAACGTCAAATTTGTAACATGAATCTGCGACATGCTGTGCACCTCCTGTATTGAAGTTTTCACAAATAAAATAAGAGCTGCAAGAAAGTGCCTTCTTACAGCTCTAAAACACAGGAAATACGCCCCAAAAAGGGCTGTCCTATTCTGTTTGAGCGGAAAAATGCATACACTTTCTTGCGCGCCGGCAATGCCGGAATCGGCACACAAAATCAGACGGTTTCACCGCCATAAGTTGTGCCGTATCAATTAGCAAGAAAGGTTATACATCGTTCCACCTCCGGTTTAGTTGTTAAATTTCACACGCGATAACCGCGCCTTTTTCCACCGACTCGAAGGACGCTTCCATGACCTTCATAACGCGCATCACTTCGTCGTGCTTGATTAGCTGTTCTTCTTTGCCCTCAATCGCCGCACAGAAGTTGCGGTAGAAGTCGTGTACGTCCGAATGCGGCCGCTCAATCTCATACGTATCCGTCGTTACCTCGTCGCGCGGCGCCATCGTCTTCGTCAGGCCCGCCGCCGTCTGCACCGGCAGCACATCGCTCTCGTGCCACGCCTTGCAGCGTACCACCTGGCACTTTTCGCGCCAGTCGGTAATCAGCGCAGAGCCGTCCTTTGCCTGCATATAGAAGCGCGGCAGCGCGATAAAGTTGTACGTTCCAACCTCGATATACGCCTGCGCCCCGTTTTCAAACGTAAGCTCAAGCTTAAAGCCATCGTCAACCTCAAAGTTCGTCGTGTGCTCGAACCGGCAGTACAGCTTTGTAATCTTCTGCGTATAAATCTGCAAAATCTGATCAATCAGATGCACGCCCCAGTCGAGCAACATCCCGCCGCCATATTCCTTCTCGCCGCGCCAATCGCTCGGAATCCCGCGCGAGCCGTGGATACGCGACTCAATGTTAAACACCTCGCCAATCTCGCCGCTCTGGTACAGCTGCTTCATCGCAAGAAAGTCCACGTCCCAACGGCGGTTCTGATGCACGGTAAAAAGCTTGCCGCTCTTGTGCGCCGCGTCCACCATCTCGGCAAATTCCGCCGAAGAGAGCGCAACCGGCTTTTCACAAATAACATTCTTGCCCGCGAGCAAACACTGAATCACAACGTCCTTATGTACGTCGTTCGGAATCGCCACCGTAACGAGGTCAACGCTCTCGTCAGACAGCAGCGCATCCATGCTCTCATAGGCATGAATCCCGTTTTTTTCAGCCAGCGCACACCGTTCCGGCTTAATATCATAAATCCCAGCCAGCTCCACAACATCGCTTTTCAGCGCATGGTCCGCGTGCCAGCCGCCCATTCCACCGTATCCAACAATCCCAAGTCTATGCATAACCCTATACCCTTCTTTACCTAAAGATTAAATTTGTATTAACATTCCAAACGATATTATAAACACTTCACGTTAAAAGTGCAAGCCCAAACCGTATTTTTTTCTTACAATTTTGTGACAATCCGGTATCCTGTCCTAATTTTTGTCCGTTTTTCTCTTTGTTGCCCACAGCATAAGGCTGACACATATATAAATTGCAATAATTACGACAAAAATCGCCAGCATACCCTTTCCGGCCAGCTCAAGCGAGAGCCATAACGTCTGCATATCCATCTATTTCACCTGTCCTTTCTATCCTTAACCCAACAACGCCAATAGCTGCGGCATCAGACCCAAAATCACGCCGCCCGCGATAACGGATGCAATCTGTCCCGACACATTCGCACCAACTGCGTGCATCAAAAGGAAATTCTGATTGTCCGCCTCGAGGCCGAGCTTCTGCACCACACGCGCCGACATCGGGAACGCCGAGATGCCTGCCGCACCGACCATCGGATTGACTTTCTTTTTTGAAAACAGGTTGATAAGTTTTGCAAACAATACGCCGGAAATCGTGTCAAACACAAACGCCACAAGGCCGAGCCCCATAATCATCAGCGTCTGCGGATTAACAAAGCTGTCCGCCGTCATACTAAACGAAATCGTAATACCCAAAAACAGCGTAATTAGGTTCGCCAGCTGCTTCTGCGCCGTCTCAGAAAGCGAGTCGAGCACGCCGCACTCGCGAATCAAATTACCAAACATCAAAAATCCGACCAGCGCAACAGACGCCGGCGCAACGAGCCCCGCGATAATCGTTACGACAATCGGGAACAAAATACGCGTCAGCTTCGACACGCTTTTCGGGTTGTAGGGCATTTTAATCGCCCGTTCTTTTTTCGTTGTAACAAGCTTAATTGCAAACGGCTGTATAATCGGTACAAGCGCCATATACGAGTACGCCGCAACGGCAATTGCGCCTATGTACTGGCTTTTTAGCACCTGCGACACCAAAATCGACGTCGGGCCGTCCGCCGCTCCAATAATACCAATCGAGGCCGCGTCCGCGAGCGGAAAACCGAGTATAACCGCAACAATAATCGTAATAAAAATACCAAACTGCGCCGCCGCGCCGAACAATAACAGCTTTGGATTCGACAAAAGCGGGCCAAAGTCAATCATCGCGCCAATGCCGACGAACAGCAAAAGCGGCATCGCCTCCGACGCCTGTATCCCAACGTTGAACAGCCACTCGATGATACCGGTTACCTCGCCAATCCCCATCATCGTCTGGTTGAGTACGCCGGTAAACGGCAGATTCACCAAAATCGCGCCAAAGCCCATCGGCAGCAAAAGCGCCGGCTCAAGCCCCTTTTTGATTGCCAAAAAAATCAAAAGACCGCCAATCACCCACATCAGCACCTGCTGCCAAGTGATTGCAAAAATGCCTTCCCATAAAAATTCCAACAAAGATTCTCCCTTCATAATTTGGATTTTGACCATCCCGTAAATACTACCACATTATTAATAGGAAGTCAATATAAACCCAATTAGAAATAAATATCAACAAAACATTGAATTACAGCGCATTTTCTGCTATAATGATATATTATATTGCACAAGCAAAAAGCGGGAGGTATGTATGACGAATAAGCGCTGGGATTATCTTTATAAAGCAAGCAGCCAGAGTAAAATATCCGAGCTGTCTGAGAAATTAAAGCTGCCTGCCGCAATTGCATGCGTCTTGGTAAACCGTGGAATTGACACGGAGGAGGCGGCGCGCACCTTTTTAGGAAAAAGTATCGCCGGCGTCCACCACCCGTTTGACTTAAAAGACGCGCAGAAGGCGGCAGAGCGCATTAAGGATGCGCTTGAGAAGCGGGAAAAAATCGTGATTTACGGCGATTATGACGTAGACGGTATCACCTCCACCGCGATTTTATACCAGTTTTTATCCGATCAGGGGGCTGAAGTTGACTTCTATATCCCGAATCGTTCCGACGAGGGGTACGGAATCAACATGCTTGCTCTGCAAAAGATAAAGAAGGACGGCGCAAAGCTGCTTGTAACGGTCGACTGCGGTATTACCGCCGTCGGTGAGGTCGAATTTGCAAAGGCAATTGGGCTCGACGTTATTATTACCGACCACCATACCTGTAAGGAGGAGCTGCCGAAGGCGTACGCGCTTGTTAATCCGAAGCAGCCCGACTGTACGTATCCGTTTCAGGACTTAGCCGGCGTCGGCGTCGCGTTTAAATTGATTTTAGCGCTCGCGCTCACACTTGGCTACAGTGCGCGCGAATACTATGATCGATACATAGACATCGTCGCGGTTGGAACGGTCGCGGATGTCGTATCGCTGACCGACGAAAACCGGATTTTCGTGGCAAGCGGATAAAAAAAGATACAGAACACGCAGAATAAAGGCCTTAAGGCATTATTTCAAACGGCGGGCATCGCCGGGAAACCAATCAACGCCGGAATGATTAGCTTTACCGTCGCGCCGCGTATCAACGCTGCGGGCCGCGTCGGGAGCGCACAGCTTGCCGTCGAGCTGCTGGTGACAAAATCGCAGGAACGCGCGCAGGAAATTGCGCAAATTTTGGAGGAAGAAAACCACGAGCGGCAGCAGACAGAGCTATCGATTCTCAAAGATGCGCTCGAAATGATTGCCGACATGGAGGATGCAGACAAAAAGAAGGTGTATGTGCTCGCGAAGAAGGACTGGCACCACGGTGTGATTGGAATTGTCGCGTCACGTATTGTAGACCGCTTTTACAAGCCGGCAATCTTAATTTCATTAAAGGACAACATCGGCAAGGGCTCGGGGCGCAGCGTCAAGGGGTTTAACCTGTTCGACGCACTGACGCATTGCAGCGACCTGCTGTTAAAATATGGCGGGCATGAGCTTGCCGCCGGGTTAGGGCTTAATTATGCTGACATTGACGCCTTTGACAAGGCAATTAATACCTATGCGGAGGACGTGCTCAAAACAGTGGATTTAACGCCATGTATCCATATTGACACACAGCTGCAAGCGGCGGATTTGACGCTTGCGGCGGCGCAGGCAATTTCGATTTTGGAACCGTTCGGGATGGGCAATCCACAGCCGGTGTTTGCGCTAAACGGCGTTACGCTGACCGCTGCGCGGACGCTCAGCGACGGGAAGCACTGTAAGCTTTCCGTCACCAAAAACGGTAAACCGTTCGATTTTTTAGGCTTTGGCATGGGCGCTATGGCGGAGCAGTTCCATATGGGAGAAAAGCTTGATATTGCTTTTACAATGGGGATCAATGTGTTCCGCGGGGAAAGGAATTTACAGCTTATTATCAAAGACGCGAGGATGAGCGTCGGCTAAAGGAGGTGCGCTTTATGGAAAGTTCGTTACAGACGATTTTAGACAATATAAAAAAGTATAGTCCAAACGCGAACACGGACGGCGTTGTACGCGCGTATGAATTCGCCAAAAAAGCGCACGAAGGACAGTTCCGTAAGTCCGGCGAGGCGTACGTGCACCACCCGATTGAAGTCGCGACGATTATGACGGAGCTGGAAATGGATAAGCCGTCGGTCGAGGCGGCGCTTTTACATGATGTAGTCGAAGACACGGACTATACGCTCGACGATATCAAAACAAAATTCGGCGAGGACGTTGCGCTCATTGTCGACGGTGTGACGAAAATTGGTAAAATCCATTACACCAGTCAAGAGGAACAGCAGATTGAAAACCTGCGCAAAATGTTTCTTGCAATGGCGAAGGATATCCGTGTTATTCTCATTAAGCTTGCCGACCGGCTGCACAATATGCGTACGCTTAAGAGTATGCCGCCGGAAAAGCAGCGCCGCATCGCGCGTGAAACGATGGAGGTCTACGCCCCTCTCGCCCACCGGCTTGGTATGTCTAAAATAAAGGGTGAACTGGAGGATTTGTCGCTCAAATACCTCGACCCAATCGCATATCATGAGATTGCGGAAAGCATCAATCAAAAAAAGAGAGAACGCGACCAGTATATTACTGCAATTATAAATGAATTAGAAGAAAAGCTCGCCGCTATCGGTATCAAAGGCCAGATTAACGGACGCGCAAAGCACTTTTACAGCATTTACCGCAAAATGTATACCCAGCACAAAACGCTCGACGAGATTTACGATTTGTTTGCGGTACGCATTATTGTCGATTCGGTCAGCGACTGCTACGCGGTGCTCGGTATGGTACACGAAATGTATAAGCCGATTCCGATGCGGTTTAAGGACTATATTGCGATGCCAAAGCCGAATATGTACCAGTCATTGCATACAACACTGATCGGACCGGACGGACAGCCGTTTGAGATCCAGATCAGAACCTATGAGATGCATCGGACAGCCGAATACGGTATTGCCGCACACTGGAAGTACAAAGAGGCTTCAAACGGTGGCAATGTAGAGAATCAGGAAGAAGAGAAGTTAAGCTGGCTGCGTCAGATTTTAGAGTGGCAAAAGGACATGTCCGATAACCGGGATTTTATGAGTCTGTTAAAAAGTGATCTGGACCTTTTTTCAGATACGGTATTCTGTTTTACGCCTTCCGGAGATGTCAAAAATCTTCCAACCGGCTCTACGCCGATTGATTTTGCCTATGCGATCCATTCTGCCGTAGGGAATAAAATGATCGGTGCAAAAGTCAATGGCAAACTGGTAACGATTGACTATGTTATTCAGAACGGTGACCGGATTGAGATTATTACTTCCCAGAACTCGCACGGACCAAGCCGTGACTGGCTGAATATTGTAAAGAGTACACAGGCGAAAAATAAGATCAACCAGTGGTTTCGAAGTCAGTTCAAGGAAGAGAATATCGCAAAGGGTAAGGAACTGATCTCGCAGTATTGTAAGATGAAGAGTATCGAACTCTCAGATATCAATAAGCCGGAATCTCAGAATAAGATTTTAAGAAAATATGGATTCCACGACTGGGATTCTGCACTGGCAACCGTGGGACATGGAGGACTCAAGGAGAGTCAGGTTGTCAATCGGATGTTAGAAGAATACAAAAAGGACCATGTCGTACCGATAACAGACTCGGATGTTTTAGAGAATATCCAGGATGCGAATATCTCTAAGACGATCCCGCAGAAGTCAAAGAGCGGAATTGTCGTAAAAGGACTGTATGATGTCGCAGTACATTTTTCAAAATGCTGCAGCCCGGTACCGGGAGATGAGATTGTCGGTTTTGTGACGAGAGGAAGAGGCGTATCCATACACAGAACGGATTGTATCAATATTATTAATCTGTCGGACATGGATCGTGCCAGACTGATCGATGCAGAATGGCAGCAGGGAGCAAGTGAGGGCAGCAACGGACTCTATCTTGCAGAGATCAAGATTTTTGGAAACAACCGTACCGGATTGTTAGTAGATATTAC